>JAYUCN010000716.1:0-8652 GCA_043740335.1 Planctomycetota bacterium | reverse complement strand
CCGCGGTAGATGCATTCCAGATCCGAACCATCCAAGTTGCAACGGAACACGCCGCCGGTTCGCGGGCCGTGGATGATCTTTTTCGCCGGGGGAGCAATACCGCCGCCGAAATTCACTTCGCCGGTGGGCACTTCCAGGTGGAAGCCGCGGTCGCCGACGGAGAAGTAGAGCTTGCCGTCGGGGCCAAGGATGAGCCCGTGCAGGTCGTGACCGATCAGCGAGGTGTGCACGCCGTAGCCGTCGTGCACGACGTGGCGTTCGTCGGCGATGCCGTCGCCGTCGGTGTCGCGCAGGCGCCAGAGCTTCGGGATGTTGGTGAAGAACACGTCGGGGCCGACGGGCAGCACGCCCGCGGCGATGCCGTCGGCGAGCTCCGTGAAACCGCCGGCGAACACCGTCGAGCGATCGAGCGTGCCGTTGCGATCGGTGTCGACGAGCATGCGGATGCGTTCGGGGAACGCGCTGTACTTCGGGATGTCTTTGGGAATGTACTTCTCGTACTTGGCGACGCGATCAGCGACCGTGAGGCAGGCGAGGTCGTCGTCCTTCCACTGCATGTAATTGCGCGTGTCGAAGACGCCGTCGTTGATGCGGAACGTCTCGGCGACGTAGAAGCGGCCCTTGCCGTCGATCGCGAACGCGACCGCGTTGCAGAGGTCCGGTTCGGCGGCGATCAGGTCGCAGACGAGTCCGGGTGCGAGTTGGAACGACTTGATCTGGTCCTGGGCCTCGCTGCTCGCTGGTGCGATGTAGACCGGGGCCTTCGGGTCCGTGCTCTGCTGGGCGATCGTGGTTGTGGCGAGGGCGAGTACGGCGAGGAGGGCGTTCGGCGTGCGACTCATGGTGGCCGCGCATGGTCGCCGCGCGGTCCGGGCATTGCGAGGGCGGATCGATCTACCTGTCGACCACGTTCACGGTCGCTTTGACACCGCTCCATCAAGGGTTGTTCGGGGCTCGCTCCATCTCGTCGCAGAACAGCAGCAGATCGTCCAGCTGCGTCGAGGCGATGGCGTGGATGCGCGTCCAGTCGAGCACGCCGTAACGATGCGCGATCAGGTTGCGCAGGCCCGATGCTGCGGCCAGCCGAGCCGCCAGCGCGGGCGACAGGACACCACGATCACCAGGGCCAGGAACGCCTCACGGTAGGCAACGGGCACATCGAGCCGAGCATCCGCGAGCCAGTGCGTGGTCACCGACAGGCAGTGCTGCAGCGCCACGAACAGATTGAGCACGACTACTTTCGCGCGCCGTGCGGTCGCGGGCGAAGGCCTCGACGTCGGCCGGGAGCACTTGGCGAATTCGTGCCACAGCGTCGCGGACGTCGGCCAGGGCCTTCGCGAGCAACAACCTATCCACCATCCGGCACCTTCCCGAGCCCAGCCCGGACGAACAGGTCCTCGACGGGCTTGAAGTCGAGGTAGTCGAGCACGGCGCGCGCCTTCCGACTCGCGAACGCGGCGTGGTCGCGCTCGAGCAGGATCCGGCCTTCACGAAACACGCGATACGCGAGCCCCGGCGGCGCTTCGTCGAGCAGCGTCAGATCGACCGGTCGTCCCGCGGCGGCTTCGAGCCGGCCGATCAGGTCGCCGAGTTCGAGCACCGACAACGGTTGCGAAAGGCCGCCGATGGCAAGGTCGAGGTCGCTCTGGGCGTGTTGCGTGCCGCGGGCGCACGAACCGAACATCAACGCGTAACTGATGCGGGGTTCTGCGGTCAGCACGTTGCTTACGGACTCGAGCACGGCCGCACTCTACGCGGCCCGGCTTGCCAGCGCGAGTCGGCGGTGGTCAGCAGACTCGCCGTCGTTCTCGCGACTCAGGGTTGACTCACTCGTGCGGACTCACTTCCCAGGTGAAGCGGCGCTCGTCGCCGGGTTCTGGCAACCGTACTTGCCCGACACCTTGGTCGAGCCGGCCTTGACCGCGTCCTCGAGCGACAGGCGGTGCAGCCAGACGTCGCTGTCGGCCTTGATGTTGTTGCCCTGCAGGTTCAGACCCAGCATGGCCCGGAGTTCGTTCGCCCGGCTGTCCTTGGCGCCGACTTCCGCCTCGGCCTGGTTGCGATCGATGACGGTGCGCTGCGCGTAGCTCGCGGCCCACGTCGGATCGAGTTGCAGTTCGACCTTCTCGCGGACGTTGCCGCCCGAGTCCTTGCTCAACAACTGTGCTTGCTCGTCGATCGACTTCAGGTCGATCACCGTGCTGAACTCCTGGTAGTCGCCGGCCAGCGCGATGCCGAACAGGTTGTTCTTGAGCGTGAGGTCCTTCGACTTCTTGACATTGTCGACGTCGTAGTAGTCGTTGAACGCGAACACGTTGTTGTTCGCCGTGACGAGCGTGTCGGTGTCCATCTTGAGCGACGAACCGCCGTGCGTCGCGATCGGGTCGTACTTCCACGAGAACAGCACGCTGTTCTCGGCGACCGTGAACTTCGGCAAGCCCTTGCCGTCTCTAGGGTGCCAGCTCGACACGCAGTGGATGCCGGTGCCGGTGTTGTTGATGACGAGGTTGTTGGTGATCGTGAGGGTGCTGTTCTCGTTGCCGAAGGCGTAGATAGCGCCCGTGCCGCCCGTCGGCGCCGTGTTCATGACGATGCAGTTCTTGATCGTCGCGGTGCCGCCGCGCGGCGTGTCGATGTGGATGCCGGGCGATTCGGGGGTCGCGTTGTTGCCCGTCGACGGATTGGCCTTGCGCAGGATCTTGCTACCCTCGTCCCTGCTGTAGTAGTTGCGGCCGCCGTTGTCGACGAGGATGCCGTCGACGACGATGTCCCCGGGCGTCTTCTGGCCGCGGCAGTTGAGCCACAGGCGCGCGTTGAAGTTCCAGTTCCTGGTCTTGTTGTCGCCGCTGAAGATGGTGCGGGTGGCACCCCACGGATCGCGCGCCGTGAAGTCGTTGTTCCAGCCGCCGAGGATCTTGCAGGTCACGCTGATCTGGTCGCTGCCGTTGTCGGCGCGGCCGAGGTAGGTGCCGCCGGCAATGAGGACCGTGTCACCGGGACTGAGGCCTGGTGCTATGACCGACAGGTCGCGCACGGGCGCCTCCTTGGTGCCCTGCTTGCCCTTGCCATTCGCGGCGGAGACGTACCAGGTGGTGCCCTGTGCCGTGAGGGGGGCGGTGAGTGCCAGGAGAAGAAGCGCCGCCGCGGTGAGAGGGAGAGAACGGATCTTTGCCATGCGCCCGCATCGGCACCCATGGCAAGGGAGCTTGAGGCGGCGGGGGAGGGGCAGCGGCGGCGAGGCTCTGATGGCGCATGCGAACGCGGGTGAACGGCTCGTGCGTGGTCACCTGACCAGTGAGTTCAGCGCGGCGTCGCGGCGACCACGCGGATCTCCGCTCCGCGGCCCAGGATCTTCGTGACCAGCGCCGTCACGTCAGAGCGCACGGTCCCTTGCGGCGCGATGGTTGCCGGCGACTCGGCGTAGAGGGTCACGATCGGACCGCCGAGCGAGTTCTCGAGCGCGACATCCTTGATGCCAAGGACCATGGCCTCGGCGAGTGCCATCTGGATGCGGTCGCGGAACCCGGCCTGCTCGGCGGCCGCCGCCGCGCCGGGAGCGGCTGGTCCCGGCCGGTTGGCCAGGAACGCGACCAGCTCGGCCCGGATCGTGCGCCGGACTTCGTCGTCGAAGGTCCCCCTGAGGTCAGCCTCCGCCGATCGCCTGGCCACCTTCGCGGTCTCCCCCTGGCGCGCCTCGAACGGGAACGCACCTTCGCGGGCGTGTGCTGGCAACGCGAACACGAGGACGTCGCCTTCGGCGACCCCGCCCTCGAAGCGATTGCCCTCCGCGAGCTTGGGCGGCTGATACTCGTGCACGCGAACGAACGCGACGTGCTGGAGCGACGTGAGCTGAGTCAACGCCTGTTCGACGATCGGCGCGTCATGGTTGCCGGTGCGGTCGTAGAGCCCCGTGGTCAGCAGCTGGTCGAGTCTTTCGATCGGCACTTCCGGCCGGATCTGGATCTGGGCTTCGTTGACCCAACGCTCGTTGGCGAGCCATTCGATGTTGGCGAGCAGCAGATGGGCCGCCACGAGGTCGTCGTTGGCGATGACGACCGGGGCCGGCAAGGGTTCGCGCTTCGCGACTTTCGTCGTCGACCTGGCCTCTGCAGCCGCTGTGCGCAGTGCGGTGATCATCGCGCCGCCTGCAGCGCGATGCTGGTCGACCAGGGGCGCGAGTTCCTTGCGCTGGATCTCCACCATCTCCTCGAAGGTGGGGTTCTTGTTCCCGCACGCCGGCAGGAGCGTCGTGCCGAGCACGAGGAGAATCGGCGATGCCTTCATGCTTCCCATGCTACCGCGGTTGCGGGTGACCCGGTCGTTGGCGTCTGTTGCCAGCCTGTGGTCAGCACATCCACAGCGCGCCGCCGACCAGCAGCGCAGCGGTGGCCAGGTCAGCGATCGCCCGGCCGCGCCTTGCCCATCGGGTCAAGCGTCGGACCAGCTCCGGCAATGGAACGTCGGCGAAGACCAGCGTGAGCGGATCACCCGGCTCTGCCAGGAGGCACAGTTCGCCGCTCTCGGCGTCTCGTGACGCACGGCCGATCACCAGGGACCGGCTCTCCCGGCGCGACCTGCGCCAGCTCCACTGTGAACAACTCCGGGACCGGGACCGGCGTCTCTTCGAACGACGCGTCGACCCACTCCTGCACCGCCGCGTCGATCGGCAGCGACGTGGCGAGCACCTGGTCCGTGCCGCCGTCGGTCGAGATCAGAAGGCGTCCGCTCTCGTCGCGGATGTAGAAGTTGCATCGACCCTCGGCTTCCGAGAGCGTCGTTCCCGACACGAGAACCCTGGTCCGGTAGTACACGACCGGGTCGCGAGTCACGGGCGACGCCACGGTCATGGCGTCGCTCGCCTCGGCGCGTCCGAACACGGCGACGTCCTTCCCCTTCCTCACCGCCGCGATCCGGGTGGGCGTCGCCGCCTCCACGCGCGAGAACACGCCGCGGTTGCGGCGCGCGCACAGCCTGAAGATCCCCGCTACCGGCAGCGCTATCGCACCGAGGATGACCAGGAGTCCGCCAAGCTGGTGCCGCAACGGCGGCAAGTCGCCTGCCGCGAACGGGGGCGGTGTTTCCACCGCACCGATCACGACGTAGACCCCGGCGGGGATTGCGCCGACGGCTCCCAGTAGCAGCAGCACGACGAAGAACAGTGCGGCCCCGAGGCTCGGGCGTCGCCGGTCCAGCGTTGCGGACTCCGGGTTCGCCGGGTCGAAGAAGACCGTGACGGGCGATCCCTTCGGGAAACGCGCCATCACCTCCTTGGCCTCGTCGAGCGTGCCGGCAAAGCCACTCCACCAGGAAGCGAACTGCTGCCGTGTCGACGAGCAGTGCTGGCCTGCGACCGTGTACGCATAGGCGATCCCAGGCGAGAACGTGGCTCTGCGTCCCCGCCTACCCTCCGTGACTAGCGACCGCGTGATGGTGCCGCTGGTCGTCTGCCAGCCCTTGCTCCGCCAGGCTTCGATCCAGACGCGGACATCGCGCGTCAGCGTGCCCAGTGCCATGGCCGCCATGAACAAGCCGAACGCCAGCAGGCCGAGGCCCACGAGCATGACGATCGCGACGAGTGCCGCAGTGATCAGCACGGGACGACGGTACCCACGAGTTGCGTTCCAGTCCTCCGGAACCCACGCTGCCACCGTCCAGCGACTTCCAGCTCGCGGTGCGGCGCCACGTGTGCCGCCACCCCCTGAAAGAAGTGAGCCCCCGCCGGCCATGCATCCGACGGGGGTCGGTTTCGTCGGCGCTGCGCCGGACTTGATCGCCGGGGCGCCTCCGTCTCACGACTGGCGAGGCTGCGCAGCACCATCTGCTTTCTCAAGGGGCAAGGGTCCTCTGTTCGCACGCAGAATCCCGCGGTTCTTCGCGCGACAGCGGCGCCGCGCCGTCCGTGTTCGCCAGTGGGGACAGCCAGCGTGTCGCCCTCCGGGTTGCTACTGTTGCGGCATGCGAAGTCGTCGCTTCGTGCCCCTTCTCGCGGTGTTCGCCAGCCTGGCGGGTGCCGTCCTCACGGCGCAGCAACCGGAACCGCCGCGACCCCGCGCCTTGACCGTCGCGGGACTCGACGCCAACGCTCCGCTGCACGTCGCGGCCACATTGAACGGACTCTCGCTGCAGGTGCAAGTCGCGCTGCAGCCGGGCTGGCATCTCTACGGGCGCGACACGGGTGGCGGGCAGCCCGTGCAGATCGAGATCGGTGCCGGGTCGGCGTTCGCGGCCGCGGGGGCACTGCAGACGCCGATGGACGCGCACGGGCTCATCACGGGCGACGCGACCCTGACGCTGCCGTTGCGATCACTGCCGGCTGGCACAGGTTGCCAGGCCACCATGCGTTTCGTCGTCTGTGACGCGCTGCAGTGCCTGCCGCCGATGGCGCTCGAGCTGTCGCTGCCGCCACTGGTCTCTGCGAACGCACCGACCATCCTGCTGGTCGCGGTCGACGACAGCGAACGCACAACGCGCATCGCCGCGTTCCTGAACGAACGTGGCTTGCAGACCACGACGACGACCTACGCCAAGGTCCAGCAGGCCGACTGCGATCGCCACGACGTGGTCCTCGCCGACTCACCGACCTTCGGACAGACCAAGGGCGCGCGTGCCGCTGCCGTGAAGTTCCCCATGACCGGCACCCCGATCGTCGCCGTCGGCTTCCTCGGCACGCAGCTGCTCGAGGCCCAGAAGGTTGCGATGGCCTGCGGCTACATTTGAATCTGCATGGACCACCAGGGCCACGGGTTGGCCCTCGACCACACGATCTTCCGCACGCCGAACGCCGTGACCTTCCCCGTCACCGACACGCCGCGCGAACCGCAGTACGTCGGCGCCCGCAGCGTGCTCTATCCCGACGGCATGGGGGCGACCTTCCCGCTCGTGCAGTTCGAACGCGACCAACCCGTCGACGACTGGAATCCCATCCTCGTCAACCACGAGGGCTTCTTCACCGACGTGCCGGGCTTCGAGAGCCTCGCCGAAGGTCATGCGACCAAGTGTCTCGGCAGCCTGTCGCTCGCGCGCCAGGGGCGATGGTTCTACTGGGGCTACTCGACCGACCCGCAGCGTCTCACCGATCCCGCCAAGGACACGCTCGTCAACGTGCTGCACTACATGCGCGGCAAGCGCTCTAGCGTGACGGTGCCCTTCGTGTGCGTGACGCGGCAGATCTTCACGGTGTACCTCGACCTCAACAAGGAGAGCGGCTACCTGCGCGGCATCGAAGAGCACATGCCCAACCAGCTCACGCCGGAGTGGCAGCAGACCTACACCGATCGCACACCGAGGGGCTACCAGCAGTGGCTCGACCGCCACCTTGCCTACGTGTTCAGCGGCAAGGGTGAACAGCATCGCAGGGAACGCTACAAGCAGGTGTTCGAAGTCGATGCCGATGCGATGGCGTTGCAGACCCCGAATCGCGAACGACAGAGCCTCGAGCGTTGGCTGCAGCTCGCCAGTGCGGGGCAAGGCGAGGAACAGCAGCGCGCGCGGCGTTGCCTGCAGCGCTACGTGCATCCGTCGATCGCGCCGAAGGACGGCGATTGGAACGCCTGGTACGCAGCACAACGCGACCGCATCGTCTTCATCGAGTCGACCGGGTTCTGGTGGCAGGAAGACCCGCGCGTGCTCGAACGCGAACAGGCCGCGCGCGGCAAGTAGGCGTGCGGGCGGCCGCCGCACGGGATGGGAACGCCGCCTGCGCACAAGAGCCGACGCCGGAGTCGGCGCCTGCCGGCACGATTCGCTGCACGTCCCACCCTGTTCACGGCGTACGATCGCGCCGACCACCCTTGTGAGGATCGAGCGAGTGCACCCGCCGCGAATGGAACCGGAGACCACTCCTGCCAACGCGTGGACCGCTTCGCGACCGCGGCTGCGCCCGGTGGCCGTACTCGGCACGGGAGCCGGAGTGCCGGCGCGCGCCCTCACCAACGCCGACCTCGAGCGCATGGTCGACACCACGGATGATTGGATCGTCACGCGCACGGGCATCCGCGAGCGCCGCATCGTCGATGGGCAGGCGACGTCCGACCTCGCGAACGCCGCCGCGTGGCAGGCCTTGCGCGCCGCCGGCGTCGAGGCGGCCCAGGTCGAACTGATCCTCGTGGCGACGGTCACGCCGGACGAAGTCTGTCCGCCGGTCGCCTGCCGCGTGCAGGCCGCGATCGGCGCCCACCGCGCTGCCGGCTTCGACATCGCGGCCGCGTGCTCGGGGTTCATGAACGCGCTGATGACCGGACACCGGTTGGTGGCAGCGGGCGCCTTCGCCAACTGCCTCGTCATCGGCGCGGACGTGATGTCGTCGATCACCGACTACAAGCAGCGCGAACTGTGCGTGCTGTTCGGCGACGCGGCCGGTGCGCTGTTCCTCGGCGAGCCGTGCGGTGGCGGGGCGATCCTCGACCACGTCGTCGGGCTCGACGGCCGCGGCGCCGACATCATCTGCGCGCCCGCCGGCGGCTCGCGGCGTCCGGCTTCGGTAGAGACCGTCGCCAGGCGCGAGCACTTCCTGCAGATGAATGGCAAGGAAGTGTTCAAGTTCGCGGCGCAGAAGATGCCCGAGGTGGTCGAGGAGCTGCTGGTCCGCAACGGTCTCGGCATCGACGACCTCGACCTGCTCGTTCCGCATCAGGCCAACCTGCGCATCCTCGA
>JAYUCN010000715.1:0-3561 GCA_043740335.1 Planctomycetota bacterium | reverse complement strand
ACAAGCTCGCCGCGGGCACGATGGCCGGCCACATCGCCGAGTGCGGCCCGCAATGCACGGGTGGCAACTACACGGGCTGGCGCGAGGTGAAGGACTTCGTGCGCATCGGCTACCCGATCATCGAAGCGTCGCCCGACGGCACGTTCGTCGTCACGAAGCACGACGGCACCGGCGGCCTCATCACGCGCAACACCGTCGTCTCGCAACTGCTCTACGAGATGGGCGATCCGCGGCGCTACCTCGGCCCCGACTGCACCGCCGACTTCACGAGTGCGAAGGTCGAAGAGGTCGGCAAGGACCGCGTGCGCCTGTCCGGCATCAAGGGCGGTCCCGCCACTCCGACCTACAAGGTCTCGCTGAGCTACCAGAATGGTTGGAAGACGTCGGGCCAGCTCACGATCAGCGGCCCCGACGCCGTCGCGAAGGCGAAGCTCTGCGCCGACATCGTGTGGGGCCGGCTCGCACTCGACGGCTGCACGTTCGAGGAACACGAGAAGCTCGTCGAACTCGTCGGCGCCGGCGTCTGCCACGCGGGCATCATGGCAGCAAAGGATCCACCCGAGGTCGTTCTGCGGCTCGGCGTGAAGTGCGATGACGAAGACAAGGTCGATCGCTTCGGCATGGAGATCGTGCCACTCGTCACGAGCGGCCCGCCTGGCGTCACGGGGTATGCGGGCGGCCGCCCGAAGGCGACCGACATCGTCGGCTACTGGCCAGCACTGCTCGACAAGCAGCAGGTGACGACGCGCGTTCGCGTGGAGGTGTCGTGATGGCGAAGGTGAAGCTGAAGGAGTTCGCGTTCGCGCGCAGCGGCGACAAGGGCGACGGCAGCAACGTCGGCATCTTCGTCACGAATCCGAAGGACTACGAGGTGCTCAAGCGCGAGCTCACGGTCGAGCGCGTGAGGAAGCACTTCCACGCGATCTGCAAAGGCGAAGTCACGCGCTTCGAAGCGCCGAACATGCTGGCGCTCAACTTCCTGCTGCGCGACAGCCTCGGCGGCGGCGGTAGCGAGAGCCTGAAGACCGATGCGCAGGGCAAGACGCACGGCCTCGCGCTGCTCGAGATGGAAGTCGAGCGGTAGGGGTAGACCGGCAGGGCCTGCCGACGGCATTCATTCCACCCTGAGCATCCGGTGGCTCGCGTTGGGTAGCGGGCAGGGCCCGCGTTGGACATGGAGAAGCGGCTCGTCCAGTCCGGCACGCTGGAAGGGGTTCGTGCTGGAGGACGGCAGGCTGCGCACCCTCGATCTGCCCGGGCTGAGCGTTCAGCCGATCGGCTGAACGGGAATCCCGCGGTCTGGCATCCCCCCTCCCCCCACTTGGTGGAGGAGCACCGCCTTGGATGACCCACGACCATGACAAACTCTTCCACTTCACCTACGCCCAACCGCAGAACGCCATCTCGTTGCTGCTGTCGATCCTGCCACCCGCGATTGCGAAGGCCATCGATTGGGGATCGCTGCACCTCTTGTCAGGGTCGTCGGTCGACGAAGCGCTCAAACCGCGTCATTCCGACCTGCTGTTCGCGGTCAACCTGCATGGCCGCAGGGTGCTGCTCTATGTGCTGTTCGAGCACAAGAGCGGCGACGACCACTTCACCGCGTTCCAGTTGGTGCGCTACGTCGTGCGGGCTTACGACCGCTTCCTCGAGGAGAACCCCGATGCGACCTCGCTGCCACCGATCGTGCCGATCGTCGTCCACCATGGTGAGAACGGCTGGCAGTCACCCCGCCAACTGCGTGATCTGATCGACCTCTCCTCGCTGCCACCGGAGATGCGCGAGTTCCTCGCGCCGCTGCAACCCAACCTTCGCTTCCTGATCGACGACCTCGCCACCGTCCCCGAGGACGAACTGCGCGAGCGCACCGGCACGGTGATGCACCGGCTCACCCAGTTGATGCTGCAGTTCGTGCGCCCGGCCACCGAACGCGACCCCGTCGAGTTCGTGCAGCGCTGGCACGGCCTCATGTTGGCATTGTGGAACCACCCGGACGGACGCAAGGGCATCTACGCGCTATTCTCCTACCTCGCCTCGCAACTCGACGCGCCGCCAGAGCGCCTCGCCGCTGCCGGGGCCCTGATCCACGAGGATGTACGAACCATGGGCAAATCCATCGCCGAACAGTGCCGAGATGAGGGCCTGCAGAAGGGGCTCAGACAGGGCAAGGCCGAAGGCAAGGCCGAAGGCAAGGCCGAAGGCAAGGCCGACGGCCGCGCCGAACTGCTGCTGCGCCAGATCAAGGCACGCTTCGGCTCTGCCCCTGGCGAAACCGAACGGCGCATCCGCGCCGCCAGCGCTGATCTGCTCGACGCATGGGGCGTGCGGATCCTGACGGCATCGCGACTCGAAGACCTTTTCGCCTGAGCGGGACGACCGACAGATCTCGGGGCTGCGTTCGCCATGACGGTCGACGCTGCGCGCAGGTGCTGGCCGCCACCATCGACCCCGAGCCGAGGGTGCGGAACGCCGCCTACGAGACACTTCGCTCACGCGATCCCGAACCATGGCCCTGTGCCGCGCTCGTGCATGAAGTCGTGTTCGATCCCGATCGCGCCGTGCGCGCGCTCGCTCGCTGAGAACTGACGCCGTCCGTCATGCACGCCGATCCGAGCGTGCCGCGATCACCTTCAGATCCACACCGACGAACACCCCGTGCGTGTAGTCGGGATCCGAATCGTTCGTGTGCTGGGCCAGCTCGAACCACAGGTCCCAAGCCGCGTCGAGTTCCGCGCGTGTCATGCCCTTCAGGCTCATGTCGTCTTCGGAGAGCAGCTCCATGCGGGTCAACCCACGGTGCGAGGCAGCATCGTCGCCGCCAACGCGCGCACGCGGTCGTGCGCCTCGTCCAGCGGCAACGAACCGAGGGCCTGCTTCTTCCACTCGTCGAGGTAGACAGCACTCGCCACGCGGTGGCGCTGCACGCGGACCCGGTCCGCCTGCTGCATGCGGTCCATCTCGCGCGCCAGCGCCACGACGACGTCCTCGCGGCTGCGGCCGGCCAGAGCCAGCTGCACGACCTCGCGCGACATCCCTTTCCCATGCTGCGGCGCGAGTGCGATCACACGGTCCGCATCGGTCGTGACGGCAAGCTCCTCGTTCGGCGGCAGCAGTCGCGCGAGTGCTCCGATCACCGGATAGTCCTTCGGGCGTTGCGTCTGCTTGATCGCGATCAATGAGCGAACATCGATCACGGACAATTCCGCAGTCAGGTTCGGCGTGAACAACGCCGCAACCGCACCGGGAGCCATGCGCGGTGGTCGCGACACGAATTCGCACCGCACACGGTACTTTCGGGCGTCGGCGAACTCGAAGCAGGACGACCACCCGCCCTGGAGCCAATCCACGTCGAGCGGCGCGCCCGGGCGATAGCGGGCCCCATGGCGGGCCAATACCGCGAGCACCCGTCGACACGCGGCAGCATCCTCGCGCACGATCCATTCGCCTGCCTTGTCCATCATGGCGAGGCGATACCAGACGATCGCCTGATCCGCGCTCAACACAGCGACCACGCCCTCGCGGTTGAACGCTTCGGTCATTTCGAAGTAGACGTTCGCCATT
>JAYUCN010000714.1:0-3562 GCA_043740335.1 Planctomycetota bacterium | reverse complement strand
ACGGTCAGGCCCTGAGTGGCCGTGAACCTGTAGGTTCACGCCCCCTCAGGATCTCCTTTCGCGGCCAGCGTCGACAACAACGCCAGATTGGGCGTTGGCCGCAGCTGGCCGCTGGCGTGCCCTTCGCGAACGCTGATGGTAGGGGGCATAGCCGACAGGCATGGCTGCCGGGCCCCCGGCCCGGCATGATCTCCGTTTTCGGAGACCTACTGCGATGGCCACAGGATTCGGCGACATGAGCAGCCTGCTCAAGCAGGCGCAGGACATGCAGCGGCGCATGGCCGACACGCAGCGTTCGCTCGGTGAACGCATTCTCGAAGGCTCGGCGGGCGGCGGCGCCGTGAAGGCCTACGTGAACGGCAACCAGGAGCTGCAAGCGATCAAGATCCTGAAGGCCGCGGTCGACCCGAACGACGTCGACACGCTCGAAGACCTCGTCACGGGCGCGGTGCGTCAGGCCCTGCAGGCGGCGAAGGAACTGCGTGATCGCGAGATGGGCAAGGTGACCGGCGGCCTCAACCTGCCGGGGATGGGTTTCTGAGCCGGATCTCCGAGTCGGGGTTTCCGAGCCGGGGCCGCTGAACGGGCCTCACCTGCCATGGCGACGCGCGACCGCACGATCGAGAACCTCATCGAACGGCTGAGCCGGCTGCCGGGGATCGGGCCGAAGACCGCGGAGCGGCTCGCGTTCCACCTGATGCGCGTCGAGACCGCCGAGGCGCTGCAGCTCGCGCGCGCGATCGAGATGGTGCGGGCCGCGGTCAAGACGTGCCGGCAGTGCTTCAACCTCGACGCGCAGGATCCGTGCAGCATCTGCATGGACAGCGCGCGCGACCGCACGATGCTGCTCGTGGTCGAGGATCCGCGCGAGATCGCGCGCTTCGAGGACGTCGGCTACCGCGGCCTCTACCACGTGTTGCAGGGACGCCTGTCGCAACTCGAGGGCATCCGGCCGGAAGACCTCACCACGAGCCAGCTCGTGGCTCGCGTGCAGAAGGAGACGTTCGCCGAAGTCTGCCTCGCGACCAACCCGGACCTCGAAGGCGAAGGCACGGCGCGCGTGCTGGCCGAGCAGCTCGTGCCATTGCTCGCCCCACTGGGCGTCAAGGTGACGCGCCTCGCGCGCGGCTTGCCGGCCGGATCGTCGATCGCGCAAGTCAGCACGTCGATCCTCGCCGATGCGATCGAGGGGCGGCGGACCCTCTCGTGAGAGAGCCGCTGCCGATCGACGACGTTCTGCCCGCAGTGCAGCAGGCCATGCGCGACTCGACGTCGCTGCTGCTCATGGCCCCGCCCGGTTCGGGCAAGACCACGCGCGTGCCGCCGGCCCTGCTGGCGGTGCTCGGCGACCGCGGTGAGGTCGTCGTGCTCGAGCCGCGGCGCCTCGCCGCGCGCGCCGCGGCATCGCGCGTGGCGCAGGAACTGGGCACCGAAGTCGGCGGCCTCGTCGGCTACCAGGTGCGCGGCGACGTGCGCACGAGCCGACGAACCCGCATCCGGTTCGTCACCGAAGGGGTGCTCGTGCGGCAGCTCGTGCAGGACCCGTTCCTCGAGGGCACCGCCGCGGTCTGCCTCGACGAGTTCCACGAACGTCACCTCGAAGGCGACTTGGCTCTGGCGATGCTCGCCGAGACCCGCACGACGGTGCGGCCCGACCTGCGGCTGTGCGTGATGTCGGCGACGCTCGATCCGGCACCGCTGCGCGCGTTCCTGCCGGGGTGCACGACGATCGAAGCCGACGGACGGTTGTTCAGCGTGCAGGTCGTGCACCTCGACCACCGGGCCGACGATGCTCTCGAGATCACGGTGCGCACGGCCGTGGAACGTGCACTCGACGAGACGCCAGGCGACGTGCTCGTGTTCCTGCCCGGCACGGGCGAGATCGCTCGCAGCGAGGCAGCGTGCGACAATCTCGCGCGGCGGCGCTCTGTGCTCGTCCTGCCGCTGCACGGCCGTCTCGAACCAGCGGCACAGGATCGGGCGATCCGACCGCAGCAACAGCGCAAGGTCGTGCTGTCGACGAACGTCGCGGAGAGCTCGCTCACGATCCCGGGCGTCACGGCCGTCGTCGATTCGGGTCTCGCGCGCGAGCTGCGCTTCGACCGCGGTCGCGGCGTCGACGTGCTGCAGCTCGAACGCATCAGCGTCGCGTCGGCGACCCAGCGCGCCGGCCGCGCCGGCCGCACGGGGCCCGGTATCTGCTACCGCCTGTGGACAGCGGCCGAAGAGCGCGGCATGCCGGCGCGCACGCTGCCCGAGGTGCAGCGCGTCGACCTCTGTGGGCCGGCCCTGCTCGTGCGTGCGTTCGCCGGCCGCGACCCGAACGAGTTCGCTTGGTTCGAAAAGCCGCCGATCGAAGCGTTGGTGAAAGCCGACCGGCTGCTCGCGGACCTCGGTGCGATCGACCTGCGGTCGGGCGCGCTACTGCCATTCGGCAAGGCGCTGCTGAACTTGCCGCTGCACCCGCGCCTCGGTGCCGTCGTGCAGAAGGGACGTGAGCTTGGCTGTGCCGTGGCGGCGGCGACGGCGGCGACCTTGTTGGCGGACGTCGAACAACTCGGCCGCGACGACGGCAGTGACCTGCCCGCGGCGGTGGATGCATTCCTGCTCGCGGAAGAACGCGGGTTTCCGGACGCCATGTGCCGGGAGTTCGGCAGCTGGCCCGGCCAGGCGCGCACCTTGAAGGCGTCGCGGGACCGGCTGCTCGGTGGCGGCGGTGGCCGGGGCGACGAGGCGCGTGACACGACGCTGCTGGTGCAGTGCCTGCTCGCGGGCTTTCCGGACCGCGTCGCGCTGCGGTCGGTCACCGGCGAGGCGCGCGCGGCGACGATGGTCGGCGGCCGCGGGCTCTTGCTGCCGGCGGCGGCCGACGGCCACGACCTCGTGTTGGCGCTCCGGTTGCTCGAAACCGGGCGGCAGCAGCGGTCGCGTGCGACGCTCACGGCCTCGCTCGAATTCGCGGACCTGCAGGCGGTTGCGCCGCTGGCGCTGCAGAACGTCGTCACGGCGGAACTCGACGAAGGAGCGGGCCGTGTCGTCGCCGTTCGGGAGCAGCGCTACCGCGACCTGCCATTGCGTTCCTCGCGCGGTGGCGAGCTGCCATCGGGGCGGGCGGCGGAGTTGCTGCTGCCCCTGCTCGCGCAAGATCCCTGGAAGTGGCTCGGCGAACAGCAGGACCTGCGGCGACTGTTGGGACGCGCGCGTTGGCTCGCCGAACGCTTGCCGGACCTCGGCATGCCGGCCTGGGACGACCGAGCGGTCGCCGCGGCGGCGCTCGAGCTGCTCGGGGAACGCAGCGACCTGCGCGCGTTGCGCGACGCCGAGGTGGGGGCGTTGCTGATGGCGCAGCTGCAGCCGGCGCAACGCCGTTCGCTGTCGCAGTTCGCTCCGGATCGCATCGAGTTGCCATCGGGCCGCGCCGCCGTCGTCGACTACACGGCAAAGGCGGGCCCGACCATCTCGGCGCGGCTCCAGGAGTTCTTCGGCCTGCGCGCAGTGGGGGCGCTGGCCGGTGGACGTGTGCCCGTCGTGCTCGAGCTGCTGGGCCCGAACCACCGCCCCG
>JAYUCN010000713.1:0-8670 GCA_043740335.1 Planctomycetota bacterium | reverse complement strand
ACCGCGACGTGAAGCCCGAGAACATCTTGCTCGAGACCGTGACCTCGACCGCGCTCGACCTCGCCTTCCCGTTCACGCCCAAGCTCGTCGACCTCGGGCTCGCGCGCATGACACACGAGACGGCGGGATTCGGTCTCACGTCGCCGGGCTCCGTGATGGGCACGCCGTCGACGATGTCGCCCGAGCAGTTCGACGAGCCGGATGCGGTCGATTTCCGCACCGACATCTACGGACTTGGCTGTGCGTTCTACGAGATGCTCACGGGCCAGCCGGCGTTCCGCGGTCGCAAGCTCACGGACATCGTGACGAAGAAGCGCGAGCCCGCGGGGCCCAACCCATGTGCCGAGAATCCGCAGCTGCCGGACGCGGTCGGCGAACTCGTGAGCTGCATGCTCTCGGCCAACCGCGATGCGCGCCCCGGCAGCTACAAGGAACTCGACGAGCGGCTGACGGCACTGCTGGCGACCATGCCGGCCGAGAAGCGAGGTGTGTCGCCATCGGTGACCAAGGTCCGGGCGAGCACGCCACCGGGCGGCACCCGCAATCTCACGGACGCGACGATGCCGGGCCCGCGGCCGGACGCTCCGAAGCCGCCGCCGACGGTGACGCCTTCGAAGGCGCCGCCGCCGCCGCCGCCGAACCCGACTCTGCGCGCCTCGGGTCCGCCGCCGACGGCGCTACCGGCGAAGACGGGACCAGGGCTCCTGCGCACCGCGGAGTTCGATTTCCTCGCCAAGGGCGGCGGTCCGGCGGCGCCGGCGACCCCGGCGTTCCGCGATGGCAGCGAAGAGGCGCAGCCAGCGACGGCAGCGAAGACGTCGGTGCTCGAGACCGATACCAGGTCGAAGCAGACCGGCGTGCTCGTCGGGTTGGGCGTGCTCGCGCTCGGTGTTGCAGTCACGGCATTCTTCGCGCTGCGCGGTGGCAACACCGGAGGGAATGGTGGCTCAGGGCCAGACCCGACTGGGACGAACCATCCGCCGGAGAAGGTGACGTTCACGTCGCCCGACACTGGGAAGTTTGACCGTGTGGACCTGGGCAAGAAGCTCGTCCTCGTGGCAACTGCAAAGGACCCAGACCAAGACGCGCTGACCTACACATGGTCTGCGCCGGATGAGGTGGGGGTGCGCCCGGACAATGTCCAGGGCAACAAGGTGACCCTGACGTTCGAAGACGGGCTCCCTGGCGTGGTGTTTCCGATCAAGGTGTCAGTCAACGATGGCAAGGCGACGACCACCGGCACGCATGAGGTGACCATCGGTGACTGCAAGGCCACCAATCCACTACTGGGTTTCGACGCGGGAGGGTCGAACTGGAATTGGGTCATCGACAAGATCGATGGCCTGTGGACCCCGGTGACCGACACAGGCGCAGCCTCCGGCAAGGCCCGCGTGGACCAGACTCGCACGCTGAAGACGGTGCTAGGCCGGGAGACCTATTGGGAGTGGTCCGGCTTCCTCGAGTCGGAGCCTTACAAAGACATCAATGCCTACGCGGAGACCGAGGTGCGCCTCGAGATCGGCGATCGCGGTTGGTCGATCTTGTTGATGCGCACTGGTGAGGAAGGGCGCCATTGGAGTGTCGAGTTGCTCGACGCAACTCTGGCCAACGGGCAATGGCAGCGCAAACCATTGGAGCCGAAGCAGCGCATCGAATGGGATGAGCCGAAGGAGATGCAGGATGAACCGTTTGGTTGGTTCTCTCTGCAGCGGCGTGAGACGAAGCTCGTCCTGCAGATTGGTCAGGCCGTCAAGCTCCTGAGCACATCAGAGATCCAAGTCCCATCCGACAAGAAGCACCTGATCGAGGGCACGCTTGGGGGATTCGCAGGCGAGCCGGCGCTGACGCTGTCCGTCAAGAACGGAACCGGTCGTTTCCGTCTCCGCGTGCGCTGACGCGCGCCTGTGACCCAACGCGGGCCTCGCCCGCAGCCCAACATGAGCCTCTCGCAGCCGAGAATCGTGAACGGCGTTCACGATTCTCGGGTGTAGAGACTCAAAACGCCCAGCTGACCCCGATCGTGATCCAGATCGGATCGGAGTCGATGCCGAGCAGGGAGAACCAGCGATCGAGCGTGCTGTCGCTGATCAGCGAGCCATGCAGGCCGAAGTCGAGCGTCGTGCGCTCGTCGTACTTCCAGCTGACCACCGCCTTGCCGCGCACGTCCGCGATGCCAGCCTGGCCAAGACCGTACATCCACACGGCCTGCGCCTCCGTGACGTAGGCGAGCGAACCATCGAGGTTCAGCTTGAAGCCGCCGCCGAGGTCGAAGTCTTCACTGACCCCGGCGCGGATGTACGACCCCTTCACTTCGTCGAAGTCGTAGTTCCACTCGAGGTAGGGCGTCGTCTCGAGCACATCGAAACTCGCCAACAGGAACAACTCGCTGGTGCCACCGCGCTCGCCGTTCACGAATTCGAGGCCGTTCGGCAGGTTGTAGCTGTGAATGCCGCTGCGCAGCACGACGTCGCCGAACCGGTGCTCGTAGTCCGCGATCATCTCGATCTGCGTGAAGCGGCCGGCGTGGCCATCGGGAAACCAGGCATTCCCCGTGTCATTGCGCAGGTCGATGTTGCCGTCGACCAGCACGCCGATCGAGTCGCCGTTCGTCGTCGGCAGGCCGACCGCGAGGCTCGGGTGCAGTACAGGGTTGTCGACGAGCGTCTGCCCGCGGTGCACGAACTTGGTGGCGAACTCGGTACCGATGTCGACGGTCGGCGGCTTGTCCTTGGCCACGAAACACCCCGAGGAGAGCAGACAGACGACGCAGAGGGAGCCGGCGAGGCAACGAGGCATGCGATCTCCGTTCGTGGGTTGCGAAGAGTGAGCTGGGCGAGTGTCGAGATCCGTGGCCTGCTTTTCAATCGTTCCCTTGCCGCTCCCCGTGGGCAGGCCGCCGGCATGCTGTCTACGTTCCGCGTCGGAACGAGCCCGGGACGGGCCGCCGCAGTGCCCCTCCGCACCAACAGACTGCTGCCCGAGATCGCCGATACCAAAGGCCGCTTCCTGGACTTCGAGGCCATGGTGGAGTGGCCGGTCGTGCCTGGGGGCAGGTTTTTGCGGGCTATCGCTTCATCGACCTCGATGCCAATGGCGATACAGGCAGAGTCCTTCGGGATCGACCTCCAGATTCGTGGTTGGTTTGTCGGCGGCGGACTTCGACTTTGATCTCACCTCTACCAACTGGCGCGAGCGCCCAGGTTGGGGGATGCTCATCCTCATGAAGAAGCTGCAGATGCTGCTCGCCGTCTCCCTTGCGGCGCTGACCGCGTGCGCGGGCCAGACCTACCGGGCTGATGTCGGTGCGATGTTCGCGATCACCAACGGCGACATCGCGCTGCAGAACGCCGGGGGCTCGCTGGACCTCGGCAGCAACCAGAACGACCTCGACTCCGAGATGGGCGTCGGCGACACCGAGGTGTCTCCGTACGTGCGCCTCCAGATGGACGACAAGAAGCATCGCGTGCGCGTGCACGGCTTTGGCCTCGACGCCGAAGGCTCGGGCACGCTCGTCGGCGACTATGGCGGCATCGTCGCGGGTTCGCAGGTCCGGACCTCGATGGAGTTCTTCGCTCTCGGTGCTGCCTACGGTTACGAGGTGCTGCGCGACAAGAACTACCGCGTTGCCCTCGGCGGCCAGCTTGCCTTCTACAAGCTCGATGTCGGGGCGCGTGCGAACGTCGGGCGCGAGCAGGTGCAGACGGATGTGATCGTGCCGATGCCGTTCGCCGAGGTCGAAGGCTTCCTCGGCCCGGTGACCGTCGGCGTCAACGCGAGCTTCATGAGCATCGACCTCGGCGATGCGAGCGGCATCTACTGGGACACGGAAGCCTACGCGAGGTGGCAGGCCACCAAGGACTTCGACGTGCTGTGCGGCTATCGCTACCTGCTGCTGGATGCCTACGGCACCGCGTCGTCGCGCGACTTCGACGCCGACCTCAACGTGCAGGGCATCTTCTTCAGCGCTGGCGTCAAGTTTTGATCGAGGCCGGGCCGTTCGCCGCCGCCCGCCTCAACGCAGGAGCAACGTGCGCCCGAACAGTTCGCGGCCATCGTCGCCGCGCGCGAACTCGAGGAACCGCAAGCCAGCACCGCTCGGTTGCCCTGACGTGATGAGCTGCACGGGCTGACCGAAGGGGTAGGTGCCGTAGTCGAAGGCCTCGCCCGTCGGCGGGCACCAGTCGATCTGCAGGAGCTTCTGACCTGCCTCCATCGGGTGGTCGAGGATGCGCACGATCGCGATCGCACCCTCGTGCTGGAGGATCTGGTCGGCGACGTGGCGTTCACTCGCCACGGCAACCGCCGTCGATGCGAAGGTGTCACCAGGAATGAGCGCGCGCGCCGCGCGTTCGGCCATGCTGCGGTCGGCTGGCACCACGACCACGATGGCGCCACCTTCGAAACCGAGTTGCTGCCAGTGCGTGACTTCACCCGTGAGAACCTGTCGCACCTGCGTGCGCGAGAGTGATCGCACGGGCGAGTTGGGGGCGGTCGCGAGCGCGAACAGTTCGACGCCGATCCGGGTCTGGCGCAGACCCGCGTGCTGCTCCCGCTGGGACAGTTGCCCGCCGATCACGGCGAAGTCAGCGCGCGCGACCATGAGCAGTTCGACGGCATCGCGATCGCCGCAGGCGACCTGGTTGACCGCGAGGTCCGGGCAGGCTGTGGCGAACGCGTGCGCCAACGTCGCGTCGACGGTGGGGGTCGCGTTGCGGCCCACGGCGATGAGGAGTTCCTGGCGCTGCGGCGACTCCGAACGCGGTGCCGTCTCGACAGCAGGTGCTGGTGCCGAAGGGCCGGCGTCGAACGCGGCGACGACCACCATGGGTCCCTCGTCGACCGACTGAGATCGTGGTCGCTGGGCGTCGATGGCCGCCGCGATCACGCGCGGGTCCGGGTCCTGGCCCATGTCGCACGCGGTCGAAACCACTGCCAGCAACAGAAGGGCGCCCGCCCGCCAGACCCCCGATGTCGTGTTGTTCCCCACGTCTCTCCTCCGTGCGGCGCTATCGGGCACTCGATTCGAGACACGTTGCGGGATGCGACAGCTTCGGCGAGGAAGTCGCCGTGCCGTCGCGCGTTGGCGGGTGCGACAAACTGCTGCATGGTGCTCAAGCGGCCCGGCGGCCTCCGGAGCGTGGCCTCTGCTGCGCCGAGCCGGAGACAAATTGGCCCGATTGACGAGACAAGATTGTCCGGTACATCTGCAAGGGTGTTGCGCACCCCTTTCCCAGAACTCGACCGCGCGGCCCGCGCCCCGCTTGCGGCCCAGATCGCCGGCTACTACGCCCAGGTGATCCACGATGGGCGCATGCGCGCCGGCGACCGTCTGCCGCCGATCCGCGAGATCGCGCGCGCCTGCGAGGTGACGCGGACCACGGTGCAGGATGCCTACCGCCAGTTGGCGGAAAAGGGGCTCGTCGAAGGCACCGTCGGGCGCGGCACGACCGTGCTCGGCGCGACGTTGGCGAAGACGGCACGCACGAAGGCGGGACCCGCGGCACCGCGCCCGTTGAGTCCCTACGCCGAGGCCGCGCTGCGTCGCAGCCAGGAGATGCCCGGCGCGCCACCGTTGCCGCAGGGCCGCACGCTGGTGGCCAACTTCGCCGAGCTCGCCCCCGACGGCGCGCGGTTCCCGGTCGACGAATGGCGGGCAGCGATGGACGCCGTGCTGCAGCAACGCGGCGCCGAGCTGCTCGGGTACGGCAACGCCACGAACGGCCTGCTCGAACTGCGCACGCTGCTGGCCGAACGCGCGCGCGACATCGATCCGCAGCAAGGGCCCGACGACATCCTAGTCACCGCGGGCGCGCAGCAGGCGCTCGATCTCGTGCTGCGCACGTTCTGTGCCCCGGGCGACACCGTGATCGTGACGACACCGTCCTACCACCAGATGCACGGTCTTCTGCGCGCGCATGGTCTGCAGGTCGTGCAGGTGCCGTTCGGTGCGGAAGGCCTCGACCTCGATCGGCTCACGCGCGCGCTGGCGCGCAGCGGGGTGCGGCTCGTCTACCTGATGCCGACGTTCCACAACCCGACGGGACGCAGCCTCGACCTTGCGCAACGGAAGGCCCTCGTCGAAGTGCTCGCGCGCACGTCGGTGCCGGTGGTCGAGGACGAATACCAACACTCACTTCGCGTTCGTGGCTCGGCGTTGCCGACGTTGCGATCGCTCGACCGGCGCGGCCTCACCGTCACCGTCGCCACCGTCAGCAAGGATCTGTTCCCGGCCCTGCGCATCGGCTGGGTGACGGGCCACCAGGATCTGCTGCGGCCGATGGCGGCCGTGAAGCGCTTCATGGACCTCGAGACGAGTCCGCTGCTGCAGGCAGCGCTCGTCGAGTTCGTGCGGCGCGGCAGCTTCGATCGTTACCTCGGCGCCCTGCGCGTCGAACTGCGCGCCCGCCACAAAGCATTGCAGCGGGCCTGCCGTGTGCATTTGCCGGCCGGGTGCTCGATCACCGATCCCGATGGCGGCTTCGTCGCGTGGTTGGAGCTGCCGCACCCGGGCCAAGGCGACCGCCTCGCCGAACTCGCCATCGAACGCGGCGTGCGCGTCGTGCCGGGCCGCGTCTTCGACCTGCATGGCCAACCGTCACGCGGCGTGCGCCTGTCGCTGACGCGCGCCGACACCGCCCAGATCGGCGCTGGCATGGCCGTGCTCAGCCAATGCGCCCGCGAGATGTTGTCGACTCCCGAGCCGGCGCGACCGTTTCTCTGACCGTCTTCACCAACGCCACAGTTCTTCTCATGACCCAGAAACATCCCCCCAGGAAAGTCCCCGGCTTCACGGCCGAAGAGGTCGTCACCAAGATCGGCTTCTGCGAACAGCTCAAGGGCGGCGTCATCATGGACGTCGTCAATGCCGAACAGGCGCGCATCGCCGAAGAAGCCGGCGCCTGCGCCGTGATGGCGCTCGAACGGGTGCCGGCCGACATCAGGAAGCACGGCGGTGTCGCACGCGCGAGCGACCCGGGCATGATCGCCGAGATCCAGAAAGCGGTCAGCATCCCGGTCATGGCGAAGGTGCGCATCGGCCACTTCGTCGAAGCGCAGATGCTCGAGGCGATGGAAGTCGACGCCATCGACGAGAGCGAAGTGCTCACTCCGGCCGACGAGCAGTTCCACGTCGACAAGCGTGTGTTCAAGACGCCGTTCGTGTGCGGGTGTCGCGATCTCGGCGAGGCACTGCGCCGGATCCACGAGGGTGCAGCGATGATCCGCACGAAGGGCGAGGCCGGCACTGGCAACGTCGTCGAAGCAGTGCGCCACATGCGCGCGCTCATGTCGCAGATCCGCGAACTGCGCGGTCAGGACGAGAAGTTCCTCGAGAAGAAGGCGAGCGAACTGCGCGTACCGTTCGAACTCGTCGCGTGGGTTGCCGAGAGCGGGAGGCTGCCGGTGCCGAACTTCTCGGCCGGTGGCGTGGCGACGCCCGCCGACGCCGCCCTCATGATGCAGCTCGGTGCCGAGTCGGTGTTCGTCGGTTCGGGCATCTTCAAGTCTGGCAACCCGCAGCAGCGCGCCAAGGCGATCGTTCGCGCCGTCACGCACTTCGAGGATCCCAAGGTGCTCGTCGAAGTCAGCAAGGGCCTCGGCGAACCGATGGTTGGCATCGACCTCAACACCATGCCCGCCCACGAGCGGTTGGCCGGTCGTGGCATCTGAGTCCGCCGTGGCATCTGAACGCGGACGGGCAAGGCAGGCGCCGCTGGTCGGCGTGCTCGCGCTGCAGGGCGACTTCGCCGATCACGAAGCGGCGCTGCAGGCGCTCGGTCTGCGCACGCGGCAGGTTCGCACCGCGGAGCAACTGACCGGCATCCACGGGCTCGTGCTGCCTGGTGGCGAGAGCACGACGATGCTCAATCTGCTCGAGGTCGAAGGGCTGTGGCAGCCGCTCGGCTGTATGCTGCGGTCGGGGCTACCCGTGTTCGCCACGTGCGCTGGCATGATCCTGCTCGCCGAGCACGTCGAGAACCCGCGCCAGCGGAGCTACGGCCTCCTGCCGATCACCGTCGTGCGCAACGGCTATGGGCGCCAGTTGCACTCGGGCACGTTCGGCCTGCAGTCGAGCGTGCTGCCGCCGGGTACCACGGCCACGTTCATCCGCGCACCGCGCATCACCGCCGTCGGCCCCGGTTGCGAAGTGCTCGCGCGCCGCGGCGACGACGCGGTGCTGGTCCAGAAGGGGTCGATCCTCGCCGCCTGCTTTCATCCAGAACTGCAGGCAGGCCATCCCGTCTGTGCACGCTTCGCCGCGGCGGTGCGCACGCACGCGGCCCGTTCTCATTCCTCGGTACGTTGAGTCATGGACATCCGCTACGCCATCGAACCAGACCTCGGCGTCGACGAGTTCGTCGACGTACTGCGTCGCTCGACGCTTGCCGAACGGCGCCCGGTCGACGATCACGATCGCATGCAGGGCATGTTGGAGAACGCTGGCGTCATCGCCACGGCGCGCACGCCGGACGGGCTGCTCGTCGGCGTGTCGCGCGCGATCTCCGACTACCACTACTGCACCTACCTGTCGGATCTCGCCGTCGACGCAGCGTTCCAGCGGCAGGGCATCGGTCGCGAGTTGATCCTGCGCACGCATGCCGCAGGTGGGTTCCACACGTCGTTGATCCTCATCGCAGCACCGAAGGCGCGGTCGTACTACCCGCACATCGG
>JAYUCN010000712.1:0-3568 GCA_043740335.1 Planctomycetota bacterium | reverse complement strand
GCACGATGCCGGGATGCTGGAGGCGCGCCAGCGTGGCCGCTTCCTGCTGCAGTCGCAGCACACCGCCCGGCGACATCAGGTCGGGGCGTAGGAGCTTGATGGCGACGGCGCGCCGCGGCTCGTCCTGCAACGCGCGGTAGACGACACCCATGCCACCCTGACCGATGCGTTGCTGGAGCGTGAAGGCGCCGACGCGCGGCGGGGGCGAGAACACGAGGCGCATGCGCGCCTCGGCCAGGCCATCGGTCTGCAGCATGCCGGTCTCACGATCGTGTTCGGCCAGCAGGGCATCGAGCTCGGCGCGCAGGTGCGGCGTTTCGGCGAGTGCGACCGCAGCTGCGGCGTCGCGCTCGGGCGGTGTCTGGTCGCAGACTTCCAGGAACACCTGCCGCAGACGCTGGTACTCGTCGCGCCCGATCATGCCGATGCTCCGCGGCCCTGCCGTTCGCGCCGCAGTGGACTGCGGGCGAAGTCCTTCCGCAGCGTGTACAGCTCGGGCTCGAATGGCACCATGGGCACGGTGGACTTTGGCGCCGCAGTTTCGCATGCGCCCGATGGCGTCACAACCCTGGTGGCCCCGATGCTCCGATGCCTCCTGGCAACGCGCCGAATCCCTGCAGATCGGTTGCACAGGGAAAGGCTCTCCTGCGCCAAAGGAGACGAAGCCATTTGCCGTGCAGGACATTCCCTGTGCGGTGTCGGCCCAGTCCCTGACCAGCACAGGTTCCACCATGCGTTCCTTCTTCGCCCTCCTTGCGAGCGCGGCATCGTTGTCGCTCTCGGTCCTTGGCCCCGCCCAGTCGCCCATCGGCACGGCCGTCGCATGGTCCACCGCCGTCGGCGGCAACGGCAACTACTACCAGGCCGTATCCGCACCGGGCGGCATCACGTGGTCGGCGGCGCAGGCCTGGTGTCTGCTCAACAAGGGCCACCTCGCGACGATCACCTCCGCGGCCGAGAACGCGTTCGTGTTCGCGGTCGCCACTGGCCCGTACACGGCCGGGCTCTGGCAGACGATCCTCCCTGGCGGAACCTACGGACCGTGGCTCGGCGGCACGAAGTCGGGCAGCTGGGGCTGGGTCACCGGCGAACCATTTGGCTACTCGAACTGGGATCCGGGCGAACCCAACAACGGCTGCACTGGCCAGACCGAGAACAAGCTGCACTTCGGCGCCGGCACGCCGGTGCCCTCACCGACGTGGAACGACTTCCCCGACGCGGGCTGCGCACTCATCACCACGCCGAACGGCTTCATCGTCGAGTACCCGAACCTGATCTACGACGCTGGCCCGATCGTGACGAGCGTCACCGGCGGTGTCGGCGGCACGCAGCTCAGCGAATTGCAGAACACCGCCCCGACGAGCCTCAGCATTTTCGGCTTCGGCGCGCAGAACGCGGGCCCCAACACGCTCGTCGACGACTTCACGGTCTGCGGCACGTGGACCATCACGCACATCGAGGTGTTCTCGTACGTGACCGGCAATCCGACCGCCCCTTCACCGGTCACCGGCGTCTACGCCGACTTCTACGCTGCCAGTCCCGCCACCGGGGCCCTGCCGATGGCCGGCAGCCCCGGCATGCTCACCACGTTTCCCAGCAACCAATGGTCGGGCATCTATCGCGCCGCGACGACGGCACCCGGTACCACGCGCGCGATCATTCGGTCGACGGCGGCGTTGCCGGTGCCGCTGACACTCGGGCCCGGCGTCTACTGGTTCGCGTTCCGCGTCGCTGGCGGCAACTTCGTGCCGCCGATCACGGTGCTGAACCAGCGCGTCACGGGCAACGCGCTGCAACAGGCAGGAGTCGGGGCACCGTGGCTGCCGATCACGAGCGATGCCACGGGCTTCAGCCCGGCTCCGCAGGGCCTGCCGTTCCGCTTCTACGGCACCAGCACCGGTGGTGGGCCCGGGACGATCGTGAACACCATGATCGCGCCCTGCAGCGCGGCGGGGATCACCGTGCGCGGCGCACCGGTGCTCGGCGGGTTCATCCGCACCGAGCTCACGGGCATCACGGGGTTTGGCTTCATCGGCTACGGCTTCATGGCGTTCGCGGTGCCGTTCTGCTCGTGCGTGATCGGGCACGAATGGGCGGTCGCCAACTTCGCGGCGGCGGACGTCGTCATGATCCCGCCGGGGCCGGCGTTGTGCGGCGTGAGCTTCCGCATCCAGGGCCTCGACTTCTTCTCCACGGGTGGTTGCCCGTCGCCGCCGCTCGCCCTGACCGAGACCTACCAGGTCAACCTGCAATGAGTGCGGCGCTCGGCGCCGCAGCGGACTCGCGCCCGTGTTGGAGCGGGCGAACGCAGCCTGCCGCGTCGCGCCGAGCCCGCCAGCTCGATCGGTTCGAGCGTGCTTCCTGTGGCCGGGCCAGGTTGCTATGGTGGCGCCGAACGTCTGCCAAGGATCCGGTCATGGTCTTGTCGCTCTCCACGGGTTTCCCTTCCCTCGGCTGTCGCGGGCTCTGGCTCGGTGCCCTTCTGCTGCTGGCCGGGTGCCAGGTGCCAGCGCCCGTCGTCGTCAGCGCCACGTTCGCGGCGACGCCGGCCTTCGCCACGCGCAGTCCGGCTGACATCGCCGTGCTGCCCGTCGAGGACGGCACCAAGGATGCTGCGGCGCAGCGGCACCTAGTGTTCATGCGGCAGGAAGTGAGTCGGGAGCTGGTGGATCGGTTGTTCTCGCCACTCACCACGGCGGTCGTCGACGCCGGTCTGCGTGGGGTCGAGATGCCCGGGGGCGAGTCGACGCTGGCGCCGGCGACGTTGCAGCGGTTGGCGGGTCACAGTTCCGAGGATGCGATCTTCGCGATGCGGGTCGATCGCTGGGACGAATCGCAGCTGCTGGTGGAGCACAAGGTGTGGTTCCAGTTCCAGGCGGCGCTGGTCGGTAGCGATGGCGTGCAGTTGTGGAGCGGCTCGATGCAAGGAGAGGCGAAGGCAGGTGGGCTCGGTGCCTCGCCGCGCGACCGCGACGGCATGGCGCGCAGTTGTGCTGGACTGGCGATCCACGAGATGATGCTGCGGTTGCCGCGCCGCACGATGTGAAGCGGGTGGGCAGGCGGCCGTGGGGAGGCCAGAGGAAGGCGCAAGGCCGGGGGTTTTGGCGAGCGCATGGCAGGGGGGATTGCTGTGTGCGGATGTGCCCGGGTACCGTTCCGCCATCCTGAACAAAGGGGCGTCGATGCCGCACTCACCGTCTTCTCTTCTCTTCTCTTCTCTTCTCCACCTTCGCAGTAACTCTGCATGCGCAGCAGCCGCCCGTGCAACCGATCACCAGCCGCACAGTGCACCCTGGCATCGCGGATGACCATCCGAATGGAGCGCAGCGCCACGGTGCTTCGCCGCTGTTCGCCTACCCCGATGGCACGTGGAACCACGGCGAGGGCTTTGCCCCATCGGGCACCGCCGCCGCGGACTACGGCGGGTGGTTCAAGACCGACGACGGCACGTACGTGACGGCCGCCGATGTGCACACGCCTCAGCTGTCCAACCAGACGACCCTGTGGCATCCGTACACGTGGCAGGATCCGACCCATCCCAACGGCGTGAATGGCGGCACGACGATGC
>JAYUCN010000711.1:0-3571 GCA_043740335.1 Planctomycetota bacterium | reverse complement strand
GGCTCTGGCGGTCGAACGCCATCGGTGGCAAGACGCCGTTCGCCGGGCCGGTGGCGACGAGACGCACGGTACCCTCGCTGCGCAGGCGCTGCAGATGCGACTGCTCGCGTTGCCACATGCTCTCGACATCGCGATTGTCGAGCAGGCCGGCACCGCTGGTGCCGAGTGCTCGGTAGCTGTCGCGCTGCAGCTTCAACGCCAGCAGTTGCACGATGGCCTCACCGGGGCCTGCCAGCCGCGCGAGCAGCACGCGCGAGAAGCGGCCGGTGTCGCCGAGGCTGACAAACGGTTGCCCGGTGTCGGTCGTGACCGCGAGTTCGATGCGGAAGCCCGGTTCGGTGGCGGCCTGCGGCAGCGGCAGACCAGCGATCCAAGTCATCCTGGCCGGTGGGCTCGGGCACGACATGGGCGAGACTAGATCCGCGTGGGTGAGGCATGTCAAACCGTGGCCGGGCCGCGGGTTCGATCGGCATCGACGCTCACCGATCGAGGCTCGTCACGATCACCCCGACGACGATCAGAGTCCCACCGAGCAGCTGGCCTGTACCCATGCGGTCGCCGAGCGCCCCCCAGCCCACCAAGGCTGCGAACAACGGTTGCAGTGCGAACAACAGGGCCACGTGGGTCGGCGAGATCCGGTGCTGCATCTTGCTCTGCACGGCGATACCCAACGCCGTTGCCAGCGCGCCGAGGTAGGCGATCGCGCCCAGGAGTTGTGGTGTCCACGCAACTGCCGTGACTCCCTCCGCTGCGAACCCGCCGTGGATCAGCGCCGCGAGGCTCGCAGCCACGGCGACGAACACGAGCTGCCACATGCAGAACGCCATGGCTGGCGCACCGCGACCGTAGTGCGACAGCAGCAGGATGTGCGCCGCGTAGCTGGTCGACGAACCGACCTGCAGCAGGATGCCGCGCAACGTGTCCGGGTGCGGCCCGGCTTCGTCGGACCGCCAGCACAGCATGATGATGCCGACGAGACCCAGCAACAGTCCGCACCCGGACCGTACGCCGAACTTCGCCGAGAACAGCACGAACCCACCGATTGCCACGAGCAGCACGATGAGCCCCGCAAGGAATCCGCCCATCGACGCCGAGGTCTCGTTCATGCCGACCGTCTGCAGCAGGTAGCCGACCGCCAGGGCGAATCCCGCGGCCAGGCCAGGCTTCAACGATCGTCGCAGGTCCGCCGCCACAGAGCCGCGCAGGAACGGCGACAGGCACGCGACCGCGAGCCAGAACCGCAGCGCGATGACCACGAACGGCGACAGCGAGCGCAGCGACACCTTCACGACCGTGTAGCTGCTACCCCAGATCATGATCATGGCGAGCAGCAGCAAGTGCGGGGCGAAGCGAGCAGCACCAGTGGGGGCGTTCATCGAGGGGCGCGGACAATAGGGCTGGAACACCGCTGCACCACGTTCGCTTGGAGCAGTTGCAGCGCAGGAAGTTCTGGCCGCCGCGCGCGCCGCCGCGTAGAGACCCGCCGTGCGCGATTCCCTGCTTCGGCTGCTGCGCTTGCACGACGCCACGCCCGTCGAGCGTGCAGCGACGCTGTGGACCGCCGCGTTCTTCTTCTGCGTGCTGTGCGCCTACTACTTGCTGCGTCCACTGCGCGAGGAAATCGGCACGGCGGTCGGCAAGGAGAACCTGCTGACACTGTTCACGCTCACCTTCGTCTTCATCACGCTGCTCAATCCTCCGTACATGCTGCTCGCGAATCGGCTGCCGACGAGCCGGTTCCTGCCGCGCGTGTTGCACGGCTTCGCCGCGAGTTTCGTCGTGCTGGCCATCGTTTCCGCCATCGTGCCGCCGCTGCAGCAGGGCGTGTTTGTGTGGACGAGCCCCGAGTGTCTGGTCGGTGCGTTCTTCTACTCGTGGGTCACGGCGTTCGTGGTCTGCGGCGTCGCCCTGGTCTGGGTGCACGCCGTCGATTTCTTCACGACGCAGCAGGGCAAGCGCCTGTTCGGACTCGTGTCGGTCGGTGGCACGCTGGGGGCGATCGTCGCGTCGGCACTGGCATGGGTCTCGGCGAGTCTGCCCCGGGCCTGGGTCATTCTCGTCGTGGTCGTCGTGCTCGAGGTGGCCATCCTCTGCTATCGCCGTTCGCTGCGGGCGTGCCGCCTGATGGTCGGCGGCGACGTCGATGCATGCCCGAGGGTGGCTTCGTCGGGCGTGTTCCGCGGCTTGTGGTTGCTCGTGCGCTCGCCCTACCTGCTTGGCATCTCGGCCTTCGTGATGCTCGCCGCGGTCGTGGCGACCGCGTTCTACTACACGCTCAACGATCTCGCGGCGGCGCAGATCAGCTCGCCGGAGGAACGCCGCGGCTTGTTCGCGCTCATCAACCTGTTCCAGAACGCGTGCTCGCTCGTGATCCAGGTCTGGATGACGCGCCTGGCACTCGTGCGGTTCGGCGTCGCCGTGGTGCTCTGCATCATGCCCGCGGTCAGTCTGCTCGGCCTGTCGCTCGCGGCGGTCCTGCCGGTGGTCACCGTGATGGCGGTGTTCGAGGTGGCGCGCCGCACGCTCCAGTTCGCGTTCGACAAGCCGGCGCGCGAAGTCCTGTTCACGCCGCTCGGCCTCGAGGAGAAGTACAAGTCGAAGGCGTTCGTCGACACTGCCGTGCTGCGCTGCGGCGACCTCGTCGGTGCGTGGCTCAACGACCTGCTCGTGCGCTGGCACGTGAGTGCTGCCCATGTGGCAATGGGGGCGCTGCCGTTCATGGTCGTGTGGGGCGGGGTCGGCTACTGGCTCGGTCGCCGCTGTCAAAAGCAGGAAACGGCTCAGCGCGCGTCGATCTGATAGCGCAGCCAGCGGCACTCGATCGGGCCGTTGCGCACCGGGTGCTTGTTGCTCGCGCGCAGGCCGAGGCAGCGCGTGAGCTCCGGGTTGCCACACAACACGTAGGCCGAGGCGTCGGCGCACCGTTCGTGCAGGAACTGACCCAACGATCGCCAGCTGTCCTCGAGCTCGGCTGGATCGGCATCGAGGCGTTCGCCGTACGGCGGATTCGTCACGACGAGCCCTGGCGGCACCGGCGGCACGTAGTCGCGCGCATCCCCCTGCGTGAGTTGGATCTTGCCCGCGAGACCAGCCGCGGCGATCGCCTGGCGAGCGATCGCGAGGGCACCGGGATGGCGGTCGTTGCCCATGAGCTTGGGCAGCTTGTGAGCCCCCGCGGCGGCGCGCGCTTCGGCCTCGTCGTAGAGCGTGCGCCACGCGTCGAGGTCGGCACAGCACCAATGTTCGAACGCGAAGCTGCGCCCGAGGCCCGGCGCGCGATCGGTCGCGAGCCACGCCGCTTCGACGAGGAAGGTCGCCGAACCGCACATCGGATCGCACACAGGGGATTGGCGGTCCCAGTCGGTGAGCAGGAGCAGACCTGCCGCCGTCGCTTCGTTGAGAGGGCTCTTGTGCGCGACCTCGCGGTAGCCGCGCTTGTGCAGCGGCGCGCCGCCGAGTTCGCGGTAGAGGATCGCTTCCTCGCCCTGCAGCACGAGCTTGATCGGCAGGTCCGGCCGATCGCGCGCGACGTCGGGGCGTTGGCCGGTGTGATCGCGGAACTGGTCGCAGA
>JAYUCN010000710.1:0-3575 GCA_043740335.1 Planctomycetota bacterium | reverse complement strand
GGGCAGTTGCATGCCGGTCGCCTTGGCGACGAAGGCGGCGAGTTCGGCGCCGACCCCGAGCGTGGGGTTGGCAGCACGACAGAGATCGCCGAGCACCTGGCCCGCGGCCACCGCTGCGAGCTGGTCCTGGTCGCCGACCAGCAGCAGCCTCGCCTCTGGCCGCATGGCGTCGAACAGTTGCGCGAGCATGGCGGGGTCGACCATGGAAGCCTCGTCGACGATGACGACGTCGTACGGCAGCGGGCGTTCGCGGCCGGCGCGGAAAGCATCGTCGAGCGGCAGGTAGCCGAGCAGACGATGCAGGGTGCGTGTCTGGATGCTGGCCGTCGCTGCCGCGAGTCCCGGTTCGGATGCGGCATGTTGGCGCAGCGCTTCGCCGAGACGAGCTGCGGCCTTGCCGGTCGGCGCACACAGCACGATGCGCAAGGCCGGTTCCTGGTGCAGCAGCACGGTGAGCAGTCGCACCACGGTCGTCGTCTTGCCCGTGCCGGGCCCACCGCAGAGCACCGCGAACGAACGGTGCACGGACAAGGCGATGGCGGCGAGCTGCCAGTCGGGTTCGGCGGTGCTCGCTGCGGGCAGCAGACGGAGCGCCGTGAACGTCTGCCGCAGTCTCTCCGGTGAGATTGTTGGCGGTGACAACAGCCGCGCGCGCAGGCAGGCGAGCAGCCGTTGTTCGGTGCGCCAGTGGCGCAGCAGGTAGAGACGGTGCTTGCCGTCGAGCACGAGCGGCCCCAAGGTGGCGTCGATGGTGCCGTCGCTGGCGTCGTTCTGGGAGACGTCGCTGCAGAGCCCCGTGGTGGCGAGTGCCTTCTGCCATGCGGCGAGTGCCGGGAACGGCGGCCCACCATCGGGCAGGCTCTGGCCTGCCCAGTCGGCCAGTGCAACGCAGACGTGGCCCTGATCGCGCTCCTGGCACAGCAGGGCCACGGTGCGACGCAGCAGGCCGTTCTCGCCGTTTGCGGCGAGCGCGACGAGCAGGTCGCCGAGCAGGTCGGCGAGCGTGGGGTCCGCCGCTGGAGAAACCGTGCGGTGTCCGGCGGCTGCCTTCATGGTCGGCCTGCCTTCGCCTCGCCGAGCGCCCAGTCGTCCATGGCAAGCACGAGGTCGCGCGAAGGACGGTCGAAGAACATGCCGTTCGTCGTGTCAGCCGAAGCGCCGCGCAGGAAGGCATAGCAGACGCCGCCGAAGTGTCGTTCGTGGTCGTAGTCGGTCATGCGCGCGCGCAGGTGCCGATGCAGAGCGAGTACGTAGAGGTGGTATTGCAGCACGTAGTCGTGTTCGAGCATCGCCAGGCGCACGGCGTTTTCTTCGTAGTCCGCGAGTGCGGGGCCCAGATGGTTCGACTTCCAGTCGAGCAGCCAATAGCGACCCTCGTGCTCGGCGATGAGGTCGGCGAAGCCGGTGAGAAAGCCACGCAGCGTTCGCTTCGGCAGCGAAGCTAGGCGCGTCGCATAGGTGCTCTGGATGTCGCCGCCGCACGCCGCGAACACATCGGCAAGAGAGCGCAGGTCGGCGTTCGCGGTCGGCAGCATGAACTGCCACTCGACGACCTTGCGGTCGCGGCACAGCTCCCCGATGGTTGGCCCGCCGGCATGCACGCGCGCCCCGGCGAGGTCGCGCAGATTGGCGAGCACATCGGCGACCGGGTCGACGAAGCCGGGATGGACCGCGGCATCGGCGAGGCCGAACTCGTGCAGCGTCGTGCGCACGAGCGCTTCGGCGGCCGCATCGTCGAGCCTCTGCAGGTCGATGTGCTCGAGCACCGTGTGCAGACACTGGCCCGCCGAGGCACCGCGTTGGAAGGCGAAGATGCCGCGGCTCACGGCGGGGTCGGCGGTGGCGCGTGGTGCTGTGGGATCCGACACATCGCGCATGGGCTCCGCGGGGGGCACACCGGCGACCAGGGACGTGAAGCTGTGCAGGGCGAGGGGGTGCAGGGTACGCGTGGCCCTGCGCGCCGCGTGCGTGCCCGTGACGGCGAGTGGCGGCACCCGAACGACCGCGGGTTCGGCGGCCACTTCCTCGACGCTCATGGTGCCGTTGCTGCGCGCGACGAACGCGCGCAACTGGTCCCCGAATGCTTGTGCTTCCGCCTTGCAGTCCTTGGACCAGAGCATCTGCCAGCCAGGGACAGAAGTGTCGGGTGGCGTCGGTCGCAGCAGCCATGCGAGCGAGCTGAGCCAGGCGCCGCCGAAGTGGCTGCCGAGGGCACCCCAATGCACGTAGCAGCGACGCTTGCCGCGCGTGAGGGCGACGTAGCCGAGCCGTACGTCCTCGGCGAGGCGTTCACCCTCGCTCTGGAGCCAGCCCGCTTCTTCGCGGGCGACGTCGAACGCGAGTCGCCGCGCGCGGTCGCGTTCGAGGAGGACCGTCTGCTGAGGTGCGGGACGAGCATCCCAGAGGAACGGACAGAACACGATCTCGTACTCGAGGCCCTTGCTGCCGTGCACGGTGAGGATCTGCACGGCGTCTTCGTCGCTCTCCAGGCGCAGCTCCCGCCGCTGGTAGTCGAGCTCGTCCTGGTGGTGACGTTCGTGCTGCAGCCACTGCAGCAGGCCCTCGGGCGACAGGCGGTGGGTGTGTTCGGCCTCGTGCAACATCTCGAACAATTGCTGGTAGTTGGTGAGGCGCCGCTCGCCGTCGGCCAGGGCCAGCAGGCGCGCCTCGGTGTTCAGGTCGATGAGCAGCTGCTCCTTCATGACGACGAACCCGGAACGTAGCCACTGCTGGCGCCAGTGTTCCAGGCGGGACAGCTCCTGTTCGAGCGCCAGCTCGTCGTGTTCGAGTCGGTGCAGCGATGCGGCATCGTGGCCCCACACGCGGGTGGCCATGGCCGCCCGCGCGCGCTGCACGTCGGTTGGTTGCAGCAGGGCGAGCAGGATGCGTTCGACCTCGACGAGTTCGTCGGTCAGGAAGACATCGCCGGCCTTGCCGATCGCCGAGACGATGCCGGCTGCGCGCAGCGTGTCCTGCACGAGCGTCGCCTGCCGGTTGGTGCGCGTCAGCACGGCGATGTGCCGCGGCTGCAGCGGTCGGTCGTCGAGGCGGCAGCCCGAACGCAGCAGGCGCGAGATCTCGGCGGTGACGTCGGCGGCGATGCGCGGATGCGACAGATCGTTGGGCCACAGCTGCGCATTGCCGATCTTCTCGGTGGGTGCGGGCAGCAGGCGCCAGCGCAGCGCGGGGCCCGGATCACCAGTGATCTGCAAGGTGCTTGCAGCGGCCTTGGCCCGCACCGTGGGCAGGCGGATGTCGTCGTCGACGAATGCGTTCTTGCGCAGGAACAGCTGGCTCACTGCGGCCACGAGTTCGGGGGAGCTGCGGAAGTTCACGTCGAGGGTCGCCTGCAAGACCGCGTCGTCGCGCGCCGCGAGGTAGGTGCGCAGGTCGGCACCGCGGAAGCCGTAGATCGATTGCTTGGGATCGCCGACCAGGAACAGGGGCCGGTTCTGGAAGCAGGTCGCGAAGATGCCGTACTGGAGCGAGTCCGTGTCCTGGAACTCGTCGATGAGGGCAAGCCGGTAGCGCTGGCGCAGCGCCTGCAGGAGTCCCGCCGCGCGCGCCGGATCGTG
>JAYUCN010000709.1:0-3579 GCA_043740335.1 Planctomycetota bacterium | reverse complement strand
GTGCTGCGCAATGTGACCGATCCATTCCTGGAGGTAGGTGTAGCCCGTGCCGACGAGGCGCAGCGACGGCACCATGTCCTTGGCCGCGCGCACGGCCTGCAGGTGTGCGAGCACGAAGCGCAGCGGATCGTCGGGCGGCTGGTAGCCGTCGCTCGGCGGGTACGCTGCCGGTCGCTGCAGGTGCGGGTTCCAGTAGGGCGAGCCCAGCGTGACGTTCACGAGTTCGATGCCGAGTGCCTGCAGCCGCCGCAGGAACGCCAGTGGTTCAGTGAGGTCGAAGCGCTGCGGGTCGTTCGCGTCGACGCCGAAGCCGTGTTCGTAGGGCAACGCCGTGGTCATCGCGCGACCGCGGCCCGTCGCGGGGTCGCGTTCGAACGGCACGGTGTCGGCGAGCGAGAGACGTACGCCGATCGGCAGGCCCGGACACTGCGCGCGGATCGCCGCGACGATGCGTTCGAACAGGCGCGTGCGGCCCGCGAAGTCGCCGCCGTAGATGCCGAGCCGCGCACGCGCCGCGAGCAGTTCGTGCAGCAGGTAGCCGTGGCAGCACTTGACGTCGACGAAGTGAAAGCCCGCCGCCTGTGCGAGCGCAGCCGCACGAACGAAACTCTCGCCGATGCCTTCGAGTTCACCGTCGGTGAGCATCGGGGCCGCTGCCATGTACGGGTACTTCTGCGCGAGCACGGGATGCCGGAATCCGAGCCGCGGGGCCGGTGGTCCGTCAGGGCGGGCGAAGCGACCCGAGTGTGTGAGCTGCAGTCCGACGAGTTGTTCGTCGGCCCCGAGACCCGCGTTGCGAGCACCGGCGCGCAGTTCGGCCAGCAACCGTGCGAGGCCACGCGCGGTGTCGGCCTTGGGTTCGAGGTAGAGCTGGCGCGCGTTGGCGCGACCGTCGCGCTGCACGGCGAACGCTTCGCCACCCCAGACGAGTGCTGCACCCGATGCGCCGAAATGGCGCCAGCGTCGCAGCGTCAGCTCGGTCGGCAGGCCGTCCGCGGTGCCGTCCCAGCCTTCCATCGGATGGCACGCGAAACGATTGGTGAGGCGGCGTCCATGCACGGTGATCGGGCGTGCGAGCGCGCCGTTCGCGCCGCCGACTTCCGCATCGACCTGCCACGCCGGATCGATCGTGCGCAGGTGCGCCCGCAGCTCGTCGACCGATCGGAAGTGACCAGGGGCAGGATGGCGCACGGCGGCACTGTGCCGCGGGGGCCGTTCGCGAACCAGGGTTCGCTGTCGTCCCCACTCAGGCCGATGCCACGACGCGCAGGTCGTCGGCGAGGCCATCGAGCGCGTGGCCATAGCCAGGCACCGCGAGCACACTCGTCACGTCGACTTCGCCGTTCTCGATGCGCAGCGCGGCACCGTCGCCGAGCGCGCGATACAGATCGGGGTGCGCGTTCCTCGCCTTCGCCACGAGCGCCGGCGGCAGGTGGTCGAGCCCGCGGAAGTAGTGGTGCCCGTTGCGCTCGACGTGCGGCAGGCCCAGCACCGCGGCCGTGACGAGGTCCTGCTGCAACGGCAGCACGGCGAGGTTCGTGAGGTCTTCACCGGCCTGGAACCTGCCCGCCCCGCGCGCGCAGAGGCCGAAGTTGCACAGCGCGCGGAACACGCCCTTGCAGTTCTTGACCGACACCCCCTGGTAGCCGAGTGCCAGGGCGCGCGGGTAGCTCTCGGGCAGCGCATCGGCCTCGTCGAGCATGAGCAGGGCGAACGCGACGACGCGCGCGAGGTCGCGGTGACGTGCCGGCGCGAAGGTCGCGGCGCGCGGCAGCGGTTGCTCGATCCAGTGCACGTGCCGCAGGAGTTCGCGCCCGCGCGGCTCCGTGGCAACCGCCTCGAGCAACGCCGCGAGCTCGCCGAGATCGGCGAACTGTTCGTTGCCATCGAGCGTGAGTTCGGGTGAGAGATCCCGTTCCGCGAAGAATGCCGCGAGGTCGAGCAGGCGCGCGCGGTCCGCCGCGAAGCCAGCGCCGACCTTGACCTTGAACCAGCGCAAGCCGTACGTGGCGAGGTCCTGTTCGAGCGTCTGCGGCAAGCCGTCGGCGACGGCACGCTCGGGCGCGAGCTCGCGTGTGCGCAGGACGTCCAGCATGCCGATGGTGTGACGCACGGCGAGCCGCGATCGCGGCGTTGGCAACGAGGCGGACCAGTTCCAGTCCGCGAGTTCGCGATGCACGTCGCCAGGGCGCAACCCGAACACGTCCGCGCGCAGCGCCGCTGCGAACGGCAGGCCGGCAGCGCGGCACGCGGCATCGAGCACCGCGCGTTCGAGCAAGGCGCAACCAAAACCGCGCACGAGCAGGTCGGGCGCGTCGTGCGGCTCGTTGCCTACACGTTCGCGAAACACATCGTGCCACAAGGCGAACGACGTCTTCGGCGTGTTCGCGCGCGCCGTGCACGCTGCGGCGGCAGCGACCGCGGCGGCGTGCAGTTCGTCCGCGTCCTCCACCGGCGTGGCCTTCGTGTCCTTGCGGAACCACCGAGGTACGAGCAGATCCGCGGACCAGCCAAAGACCTGCGCTCCCTCACTCGTCGCGCACAAAGCACGACACGTCAACAGGTCCGCGGCGGTGACAGTCACCGCCCCGAACCGGAACGGCAGTCGCGTGCGACACGGTGTGCGCGCCAACGCGACCTGTCGCACCGAGAGCTGCAGCGGCATGCGGGAATTGTGCGGCGGTCGCGCGAACGCACAACCCTGATGGGGTGAATGGAGTCGCCGGTACACTGGCAGCGCATGCAAGCACCCTGGACCACACGTCAGTTCTCCTTCGGCCATCCGGTGGAGCACATCGCCGTGCTCCTGTCGCGGCTGCGCGGCACGCAGGCGCGCATCGCGGTCGCCGTGCGCGGCGTGTGCGCCGAAGACTTGACCCGCCGCCGCGACGGGGCCTGGTCGATCCAGGAACATGTCGGGCATCTCCACGACCTCGAAGCCCTGCACCTGCGAAGACTCGACGAACTGGCGCGCGGCGTCGCCACGTTGTCACCGGCGGACATGGAGAACCGCGCGACGTGGAACGCACGCCACAACGAGCGTGCGTTCGCCGCCGTGTTCGCCGACTTCGTCGCCAGTCGTGCCACGCTCATCCATCGACTCGCGCGCCTCGACCGCACGGGCCTCGCCGCACAGGCGCTGCACCCGCGCCTGCAGCAGCCGATGCGCGCCGTCGACGTCGCCTTCTTCACGGCCGAGCACGACGACCACCATGTGACGCGCCTCGAAGCGCTGGTGCCGGCGGCCGCGTCGCGGCCCCCAGCGCCGCCGGTCGCAACGACGTGGTCCGAGTTGGCCCACGATGCACCGATGCCCTTGCTCGAACGCCGCCGGATCGTTGGCACCGACGCCATGATCTCGCACGTCACGTTGCACCGCGGCTGCAAGGTACCGTCGCACTCCCACCATAACGAACAGTTCAGCTGCGTGCTGTCCGGCCGCGTACGCTTCACGCTGGCCGATGGCGAACGCGTGCTCGGCGCCGGCGACGTGATCCACCTGCCGAGCCATGCACCGCACGCGGCCGAGGCCATCGAGACGGCCGTCGTGCTCGACGTCTTCGCACCGCCGAGCACGAC
>JAYUCN010000708.1:0-3581 GCA_043740335.1 Planctomycetota bacterium | reverse complement strand
GATGCGGTAGCGGCTCGGCGATGCAGGTTGCAGTCGCACGTGGCGCAGATCCTGCAGCCACGCGTTCTCCTTGTAGAGGCGCCGGCTGTGCGACCAGGTGCCGTCGAGTGCGATGAGGGTCGTCGGGCGTGCTGCGGCCGGAACGTCGGCGAGATCGATGGCACTCGCATGCGGGTAGAGAACGGCGGCGTCGCGCGGCACGTCGATCGGGCAGTTCAGGGTCCCGGTGAGGCCCTTGTAGGCGACGTGGATGCGCGCCTGCGGCAAGCAGAGTCCGGCGAGGCGCGCGGTGCCGAACGGGTGCATGCGTTCGTGCGGGTGCTGCAGGATGACGATCTGTGTGCGCGTCGCCACCGTCGGCAGCTCGTTGCAGAAGCACAGGACCGCGGGCCGCATGCAGCGGTAGCAGCGCGGACGGTGGCTCGGCGAGTCCGTCGTCACGGCCGCAACTCGTCGAGGGCGTGCTGGTACTCGTCCGGCGTGTTGACGTTGCGCAGGAACCGCAGGTCGGGCTCGAACTGCCGTACCTCGGCTTCGTCGAGCACGCGTGCCCCCGGGATCGTGGCGAGGCTGCGCGGCGTGCGCGTGCCTTGCTGCAGCAGGGTCTCGGCGGTCGCGAGCACGCTGACGCGGTAGATCGCCGCCAGTGGCTGCAGGACACCGCCGGCACGCGGCATCACGAGCGGTGCTCTCCCGAGCTGCTGCACGAGCCAGCGCACGGCGTCCACGGACAGGAAGGGCAGATCGCAGCCGGTGACGAAGACGGGATCGGAAGCACCCAGGTTCTGGTCAAAGCACAGGAAGCGCAGACCCCTGACGAGTGCCGCGAGCGGACCGGCATCGGGTTGGTCGTCGAGCACGACGAGCACCCCTGCTGGCAGCGCCGGAAGTTTCTGAGCCTGCTCGCGGGCCACGACGACGACGGGTCCAGCGCACTGCAACAGCGTCGCCACGGTGCGCTGCAGCAGCGTTTGGTGTTGGAACGGCAGCAACTCCTTGGCACGACCCATGCGCTTGCTGCGTCCACCTGCCAGAATGAGGGCTCCGAGCCGCATGGCGATCTTGTCCGGCATTCTCCGGCAGGTCGCAAGCGGCGAGTTCCGTTCGCATGCAGCCACCGCTCCCCAAGAAGGCCGACCTCATCACACCGTTCCTGTTCCGCATCGAGTGGAAGGACGGTGCCATTTCCGACTACAAGGCGCGCGACCTGCGGCTGGCTTGTCCGTGTGCGAGCTGCATCGAAGAAGGCACGGGCCGTGCGGTCCTGGACCCGCGCACGGTGCGCGAGGACATCCTGATCCTCGTGTCCGAGCTCGTCGGCCGCTACGGCCTCAGCTTCGTCTGGAGCGATGGCCACAAGACCGGCATCTTCGCGTGGCCGCGCCTGCGCGAACTCGGTGAGCTGCGGAGTGGGGCTTGAAGCGCCCCGGCATCGACTGGAATGGCGTGATCCAGTTGAGCAATCGCGTGCTCGACCGGCTCGACTGGCACGCGCTCGGCGAGATCTACTTCCACTGGGGTGGCGAGGAGTTCTGGGAAGAACGCCGCCCGCAGGTCAGCTCGCTCGGCGAAGTGCTGGGCAAGCGACTGCTCCAGGACCTGCCGCGCGGTGGCGCGTCGTTGTGGGTGGGGGCGGGCGTTGCGGAGCTGCCGGTGTTGCTCGCCGAAGTGCTCATGCACGATCGCACGGTCGTCGCCGCGAACCTGCGCGAACGCGAATGCGATGTGCTCAATGCCGGCATGCAGGCGGGCGCCCCCGAAGTGCCGCTGCGCTTCGTCGCCGACGATGCGCGCACGATCGAGCCCGGCCGGACCTTCGACCACCTCGGTTGCATCAGCGTGTTCACGGATCCCGAGATGTGGCCCGTGGTCAGCGACGTGGCCTATGGGCGCGTGGCTCCCGTGCAACTCGACGTCGAACGCTTCGTCGCCGAACGCGAGGCCGCGCGCGAAGTGGCGAAGGGCCTGTTCGCGCGGCTGCTACTGCCTGGGCTCGTGACCACGTCGGCCGAGGAGGTCGCGTGGTTCCTCGAACAGGCCTGTGCCGTGGGGGCCACGGTCGAAGCGAGCGAGGACCTCGTCGAGACCGCCGTCGTCGGCGATCCCGTCGGGTTCCTCACGATCCGCTGACGCAGTCCGATGGCGCGCGGAACTACGGGTTCAGGGTCAGCGCGATCGCGTTCGTCGCGTTCGCGAACAACTGCACGTTGCCGAGCAGCACCGCCGCGAAGTGCGTCGGCATCGCCGACAGTCCTACCCCGGGCGGCAACGTGAACGTCGCGTGCCCGAGCCCCTGGCCATCGAGGAGGCCGAGGAAGGCACCGAAGACGGGACCATTGAGCCCGTCGAGTCCGAGCTGCGTGAACGAGTCGGGGTTGAGCGCCAACGTGACGCCTGGCGCCAGCGGCACACCGGGACTCGTGCCGGAACCGCCCCACGCGATCAGGTAGAGCGTCGTCGCCGGATTGGCGCACGGCGCCACGACCGTCGGATGCCGGGTGCCGCCAGTGGCAATCGACATCGAAGCGCTGTCGAACGGATACACGAGCGGATCCGCGTACTCGAGCTTCGTCACACAGGGGCCGGCCTGCCCGAACAGCACGAGCGAGCGCTGGTTGTCGTTCTCGTTCGCCTCGAGCACGACGTTGGTGCGATCGACGACCGCGTGCACGTACCAGAGCGTCGGCGACAACCGCCACGGCAGTTGCACCTGATGCTGCAGCGGCATCGTCTGGAGCGCCGCGAGGCCGTTCACGGTCACCTTGCCGAGGTAGATGTCCTGGGGCGTCCAGGTCGTTGCCGGCGTGAGGAAGAACTCGACGCCGAACGGTGCTGCTGCCGCCGGACCGTCGTTGACGATGGTCGCGTTCAGCGTGATGGTGCTGCCGCGCATCACGAACGTGGCGCTCGAGGTGAAGGTCGGAATGCGCAGTTGGGCGGCGGCCGGGTTGCTCACCGTGACCTGCCACGTGTTCGTCTCGCGCATCGTGTTGGCGGGATCGCTGCGCACGAACAGGGTCTGGTCGAGCACGCTGGCTTCGACCGTGTGCTGGCCGAGGGCGAGCGTCGTCGAGTCGAGCACGAAGTTGGTGGTCGTGGCCCCGGGCACCGTGGCACTGTCGACCTTCCAACTGACCGCGGGGTTGTTGCCCGCGGGCACGAAGTGCGTGATCGAGAACGGCTGCAGGTTCGGCTGGGCGATGGCGACGGTCGTCGTCGCCGGCGAGAACTGCGTGATCACCTTCACGATCGAGTTGGTGATCTTGGTGATGTTCTCGCGGCAGACGGCGCACAGCGTCGTGCCGAGCGCGCGCATGAGGCAGTTGCTCTTCGGCCGATAGAGACCGAAGAGGTAGTAGCCCGCCCCTTGGAACGAACTGATGCCGTCGGTGCCCCACCAGATGGACCACTTCTGGCCCACGGGCGAGGTGGTGACGTTGACCGCCGAGGGCTCGCCGCCCGTGTAGGTCTGGTAGGGATAGTCGTACTCGTCGGCGAGCTGGCCGAGGCTGTGACCCAGTTCGTGGATCTGCACCTCGTTCATCGAGCTGCCGTTGTAGCTCACGGAGAACGTGCCGGCG
>JAYUCN010000707.1:0-3582 GCA_043740335.1 Planctomycetota bacterium | reverse complement strand
CATCCTGCATCGCGACCTCAAGCCGTCCAACGTGCTGGTCGCCGACCGCGACGGCGTGCCGTTCCCGGTGGTCATCGACTTCGGCGTCGCCAAGTCGGTCGGCGGTGCCTTGGACGGCAACACACTCGTCACGTTGCCGGGCCGCATGCTGGGCACGCCCGCCTACATGAGCCCCGAGCAGGCCACCAACGAGCAGGACGTCGACACCCGCACCGATGTCTACAGCCTCGGGGTCATCCTCTACGAACTGCTCACCGGAACCTTGCCCATCGACTCGGCCAGGTTCCATCGCGTCGACGAGGTGGCCAGGATCCTGCGCGACGTCGATCCCCCGACCCCGAGCACGCGGTTGACGGGTCTCGGCGACCAGATGCGGACGATCGCCGAGAACCGCAGCACCGACGCTGCGGCGCTGCGTCGGACGGTCCGCGGTGACCTCGACTGGATCGTCCTGAAGGCGCTCGAGAAGGACCGCAATCGTCGCTACGGAATGCCCGCCGAGCTGGCGGCCGACCTGCAGCGCTACCTGGCGCTCGAACCCGTGCTGGCCGGGCGCCCCAGCGCCCTGCATCGGCTGCGGAAGTTCTGCGCGCGGCATCGGCTCCACGTCGTCACCACCGCAGTCGTGTTCCTGGCACTGGCTGCTGGCCTCGTCACGAGCCTGGCCTTCTACCACGACGCCGCGGCCGCCGAGCTGCGTGCGCGCACGACCGCCGACCGTTTGCACCAGAGCCTCGACACCACGCTGGCCGCACTCGACCGCATCGTCACCCTCGGCGCCGAGGGGCTGCGCGTGTTGCCGCAGAGCGAGGGCCTGCGCGCCGAACTGTTGCGTTCGGCGCTGGACCTGCACGAACGGCTCATTGCCGGCGGCGACGTCGATGACCCTCGCCTCGCCGCCGCGATGGGGCTGACGCTGGCTCGCGCCGCGAACATGCACTTCCTGCTCGGCGAAGCCGAAGAGTCGCGGCGGTTGTTGCTACAAGCCGAGGCGATCGTCGGCAACCTGGGCGCTGACGACGAGCGGCGGAACGACATCCTGTTGCCGGTCGCGCATGCGGCGTTCTTGTGCGGCGAGGTGCGCGTCCGGCTGGGGGAGCCGCTGGCCGCGCGCACCCTGGCCGAACTCGCCCGCGCCGCGTACGAGACGGTGCTGCGCCAGGCACCGGAGGACCGGGCCGCGCGGTTCGGGCGCTTGCAGACGCTGCGGGCACTGTCCGACCGCGAGACCGCGACGAGGGTCGAGGCAGCGAGGGTCTTGTTGCAGGAGGCGCGGCCGCTCGCCGAGGCGCTCCTGGCCGAGATGGCCACGAGCCGCGCGGAACGCGTCGGCAGCTTGCACGCCCTCGTGCGGCTCGCGTGGCTGCAGGTGGAAACCGGGCACACCGCGGACGCGCTGCTCCTGTTCCGGCAGGTGCACGCCTCGACGAACCTCTGGCTCGCACGCACTTCCGATCTGCCTGGCAGACTCGATCTGGTGCCGCTGCTGAACCAACAGACCTCCACGGGCCTGCGCCTGGGTGAGTGGGATGCCGCCCGCCAGGATGCGGCTTCGGCGGTCGAGATCCTGCGAGCGGCGAGCCGGGCGCATCCCGACCTCGTGCCCCTGCGCGGCGACCTCGCGCAGGCGCTCGCGACGTCCATCCTGCTCGAAGACGAACACCGGCCGGCCACGGCAATCGAAGTGCTCGAACGCGAGGCGTTGGCCCTGGAAGAAGACTGCTACGAACGCGGTGGTCGGAGCTCCGAACGCGGCGACCGCACGATCGCCGCGTTGATCGGCTATGCGGCCCGGAAGGTGGACTGGCTGGAGGCGGGCGGCGAACACAGCGCCGCGGTCGATGTCGGGTTCGTAAGCCGGACGCTCCAGCGTGCTGGCGAGATCCGCGCGACGTTGGCGCCGGCCACGCTTTCGGATCGGCACTTCCGCGAGACCTGGTTGTATGCGTTCGTCGTGCGCGCCAGTCTGCTGCGGCACACGGGCGACCTGCCCGGGGCGCGGCGCGAACTGGAAGCTGGCCTGCTGTTCGCCGCTGAGCTGGTCGCCGACCATCCCGAGGTCGTCCAGCTGCACAAGGTCAGCAGCGAAGCGATGCTGGACCTGGTGCGGGTGTTGAGTGCTTGCGGTGAAGGTGCTCAGGCGTGGCGACGTTTCGCGGCGGCCAGCGTGGAGCTGGCGGCGGCGCGCACTGGTTCGCCGAGCGTCGACTTCTTCTGGGCCCGGGCGCGCCCCGGATTGGTGAGAGGCGCGGCCAGTCTGCTCGCCACCACGCCCCCGAGCGACCTCGGGCCAGAGGTTCTCGCGCGCATCGCCAGCGACCTGGCCGAGTGCCTCGCGACCGCGGCTGCCGAGGGCGAAGTCACCAGAGGTACTCTGCGCGACCTGGGTCGGCAGACGTTGGCCGCCGCCATCGATCGCGGGTTGCCCACGGCACGCCTGCAGGATGCCGTGTTCGCGCCACTGCGTCCGATCCCTGCCGGGCAACAGCCGCGCTGAGCACCGGTTGGTCGTGGACACGGCCACTGGCAAGCGCTCCCGTTGTGTGCCGATGACGCTGCCACCACGAATCTCCGACGAACAGGCTGCGGCGTTTGCGCGCGATGGGTACGTCGGGCCGATCGAGGTGTTGACGGCGGCCGAGGTGGGGAGGGTGCGCGAGGCGGTGGTTGATGTGATCGCGAATCTCGAGCGCCATCGCGAACGGCTCTACGAAGTCGAGCAGGCGTTCACCGAGCGGCCGGGTGAGGTCGTGTGCCATTTCCTCGGTGGGTTCCGCGTGAGTGCGGTGCTGCGCGAGCTGGTGTTCGAGCCGCGCATCACGGTGCCGTGTGCGCAGTTGCTCGGCGTCGATCGGCTGCGCTTCTGGCACGACCAGGTCTTTGCGAAGCCGCCGAAGCATCCGGGAGTCGTGCCGTGGCACCAGGACTATTCGTACTGGACGCGCACGACGCCCGTGCGGCACATCACGTTGAACCTGCTGCTCGACGACAGCGATGAAGAGAGCGGGTGCGTGCAGTTCGTGCCGGGCAGCCATCGGTGGGGGCTGCTGCCGAAGCTGCCGTTCGACGCACCGCTCGAAGCGATCCGCGAACACTTGCCGGCGGGGGCGGAGTGGCAGCCGGTGGCGGTGCCCGTGCGCGCGGGGCAGGCGACGATCCACCACAGCCATGTGCTGCACGGCAGCGATCAGAATCGCAGTGCGCGGTGGCGGCGCGCGTGCGTGCTCAACTACATGGGCGCGCACGTGCGCGTCGCGAAGGGGCGCGAGCCGTTGCTCAAGGGCGTGCCGCGCTTGCCGAGGGGGGCGCTGGTGGAGGGGCCGGACTTCCCGATCGTGTGGGAAGCTACGCGCGGCTAGAAGCTGCCGATCGTCAGGCTCAGTGCATTGGAGCTCGTGAGTGCTTGGACATGACCCGACCCGCCGAGTTCGACTGGCACGACTTGGTGGTAGAAGGTGGCGCCGACAAGCGTCGAGATACTCGGGATCGGAATCTGCGACTGCACGCTGCCCGTGCTCGTCAAGAACTCGATGAGGATCTCATCGTCCACGAGAACGAGGCAGCCGGGCAATCCCAGTGGAT
>JAYUCN010000706.1:0-3586 GCA_043740335.1 Planctomycetota bacterium | reverse complement strand
CGACCGGCTGCAGGCTGCCGTTGGCCAGGGCCGGAGCCTGCGGCGAACAGGCGAGGACGAACGCGAGGACGAGCACGGACATGCCGGCAGAAGACCGCGGCGGCGGTTCCAGTGCCAGCGTCAGGGATCGCCAATGCGGCAATGGGCCGCGGCGCCGCGCGCGCTAGCGCCTCAACTCGAAAGTTCCGGTACACCCCTTCAGCAGCGCGGGAGGAGATGCGGGCATCAACCAGCGGCCGGCATCTCGTGCACACTGAGCAGCCCGTGCCGACGCCAGCCGATCGTCAGCATCCAGGTGCGGGCTTCGGTGACGGGGCGTGGCATCGCTTCGATGCCACGCACCGTCACCGTCTCCCGAAACCCGTCGAACCAAGGCGCCGAAGTGAACGTATCGATCACCTGCGGCACCGCTACTTCGCGCCCTTTGGCCGCGTGCTTCTTCCCGTTCGCCAGCACGTAGCGGATCGCGTTGCGGACTTCGCGCGGGGTCTTCAGGATGCGATCGTGGTAACGGTCGGCGAACACCTTGCCATGTCGTTGCCAGAGCCTGTTCAAGGCTTTGGCAACGCGAACCGCGAGGCCCTGCAGGCCTCGCGTCAGGGATTGGCGGTCACTGGCTTCGACCAGGAGATGCAGGTGGTCGTTGAGGACCGCGTAGTGGCAGAGACGGAAGTTGCCGCCACCGGCTGCACCGGCTGTGCCGGTGCAGCCGGTGGCGAACGCGGCGCGCAGTGCCGTGTACTCGCGCTTGCTTCGCAAGCGCGGCAGCCCCTGCCGCAGCTTCATGGTCACGTGAGCAGGAAACCTCGCCGCAAGCGGCGCGCGCTGGCGGTGGCTGACACCTGGCTTGTCGCCCTTGGGGCGGCGACCAGCACCTGCACGTCTGCCGCCATGCTGGCGCGGGGGCGGGAACGGCAGCATCGGGCCCTTCGGTGTGCCGGTGCGTTGCTTCGCTGTTCGCATGCCCATGTTGATAGAGCACTGATTAGCATGGCAGGAACATGCTCGTCAAGTGGACGTGATGAAATCCGTCGAACGGCGCGTGCGCTTGCTACGAGACCAATCGAGACAGCGCAGCAACCGCAGGGATGCGCAACCTCCGGGATGAAGCCGGATCCAGGATCTTCGATCCTGTGCCTCTCCGCGATCGGTTCCTTGATGCACCCTCGCTGCGCATCACGGATGGACCACCGATGGCTACCCGTACCAACATTTTCGGGTTGAGGCACCAGCGCTCGATCCGGTACTCGCCCGGCCCCGCCTCGAACTGCAGCTCGCGGTCGTCTTCGCCGCGCGGCAACAGCGTTCGCCCGTCGATCACAACCGGCGCGCCGCGCGGTCCGGGCACACGCACGAGTGCTCTCGCCCCCGCCGGCACGACGATGCGCCAGTGCAGGCGTCCGCCCTCGACGCGCCAGTCGCTGACGATCGGCCCGCGCGGCGTTTGCAGCGTGGCGCTGGCCGCGCCGACGCCGCTCTCGATGCCGGGCCGCAGCAGCACACGTTCGTAGCCCGGGTGCTCGGCGTCGGCGCGGATGCCGGCGAGGCCTTCGACGAACCACGCGCCGATGCCGAGGAACGAGCTGTGCAGCCGCGACTCCTGGCCATCCCACTGTTCCCACAACGTCGTCGCACCCTGCGCCAGCATGTCGCCCCAACTCGGGAAGTCGGTCTGCCGCGCCATCAGCGCCACGAGGTCGGGCCGGTCGCACTGCGTCAGCGCGTCGATGACGAAGCGGTGGCCGTGGATGCCGGCATCGATGTGCCCTTTCTGCCGCACCTGCTGCTCGAACCGTGCCCACACCGCTGCACGCAGCTCCGGCGGCGGCACGCCCGCCAGCAGTGCCAGCGCGAGGTACGGCTGCTCGCCGTTGGCGTAGCGGTCGCCGTCAGAGAACCACTCCTGGTGCACCCGCGCGCGCAGCTGCTCCGCTTCGTCGCGCAGCGCTGAGCTGGTCGCAGCTTCGCCGAGCACGGCCGCGATGCGCGCCGCGGTGCGCAGCGACAAGAGCCAGTAGGCGTGGTTGAAGAACATCGTGCTGCGCTCGTCGACACGTTCGCTCGCCGCCTGCCCGCGGCCCGGCGGCACCCAGTCGCCGAGGAAACCCCAGTCGGGATGGCCGTAGCGCTGCAGGAAACCGTCCTTCGTCTTCGTGCGCAGGAACTGCAGCCAACGCTGCATCATCGGCCAGTTGTCGGCGAGCACCTGCCGGTCGCCGGTATGCACGTAGACGTCCCACGGCAGCTGGATGCAGACCCCGCTCCACGCCGGCCCACCGCCGCCGATGCGCGTCGGCGCGGTGTACGGGATGTTGCCGTCCGGCTCCTGCACGTCGCGCCAATCCTCGAGCCACTGCGTGTAGAACGGCGCGATGTCGAAGTGCGTGAGTGCGGTGCGCATCGTCGCATGCGCGTCGCCGCCGTAGCCGCAGCGCTCGCGGTGTGGGCAGTCGACGACCATGCCGCCGAGACTCAGGCACTCGAAGGTCCACTGCGCGGTCGCCTGGATGCGGTTCAGCAGCGGGTCGGCGCAGGTGAACTGCAGCGTGCGCGCATACGGGCTGCGCACCAGGAAGCCACGCACATCGGTCGGCCGTTCGCAGCCGGTCAGCGTGACCCAACGGCCCGAGGCGTAGTTGAAGCGATTGGTGAACGTCGCGTGGCCCGAGGCCGGCAGCAGCAGTTCGCTGCGCTGGTTGAAGTTCATCGCGTCGGCTTCCCGCTCGGCGATCTGGATCTTCACCACGGTGCCCGGCGCGCCCGTGAGCGCGGCGCGGAACCAGCCGGTGAAGCTGCGGCCGAAGTCGACGCGCCACGTGTTCGCGCCGCGCGCTTCGATGGCGACTGGCGTCAGTTCCTCGACGCAGCGGTTGCCACCCAGGCGGTCGGGCGACAACGCGACATCGACCACGGCACACTGTGCCAGCGCCCATTCGCGGTCGTCCAGTCCGGGAAGGGCGAAGTCCGGCAACTCGCGGCCGGCGTCGATGCGTTCGCCGCCGTAGTCCCAGACCTTCCAGTGGCCGACGCGCTGGCTCGGGCTCTTGTGGGTCCGCCACTGAGCATCGGTCGGCACCTGCAGCACGCTGCCGTCGGCGCAGGTGATCACGAGTTCGGCGCGCACGAGCGGTGCGCGCGCGATCGCGAACTCGGGGAACGCGGCCCAGCCGGCAGAGAGCCACAGCACCACCGCGTTGGGCCCCGCGCGCAACTGTGCCGTCACGTCGTAGTCGACCCAGCGCGCGCGCTTGCTGAGTTCGCTGACCGACGGCGTCAGCACCGCGTCGCCGACCTTGGCACCGTTCACCCACAGCTCGTGGTAACCGAGCGACACCACGCGCGCGGTGGCGCGCACGGGCGGGGCCGGCAGCGTGAACGTGCGGCGCAGCCATGGGTCGGCGGCCTCGCCGGGCGCGGTGCCGATCCACGACGAGGTCTCTGCGAACGGCGCGACCGACGAACAGGCGGAGGCGAACCAGGCCACGGCGGGCAGCAGCAAGCAGCGCATGGCAGCAACGACACCCGATCGCAACCTCCGATGCGAGCGTGGCAATGCGTTTGCCGGCGCCCGCAGGCACCCACTACT
>JAYUCN010000705.1:0-8744 GCA_043740335.1 Planctomycetota bacterium | reverse complement strand
CAGGCGTCGATCCGCACACGACCCTGCTCGCGTTCCTGCGCGCGCGCGGACTCACGGGCAGCAAGGAGTCGTGCGCGGAGGGGGAGTGCGGGGCATGTGCGGTCGCCGTCGTCGCGGCGGCGGGCAACGAGCGCAGCGTGTACGAGGTGGTCAACAGTTGCCTCGTGCTGGTGCCCGAGGTCGCGGGTGCAGAAGTCTGGACCGTCGAAGGCGTGCGTCGCGGCGCGTCGCTGCATCCCGTGCAGCAGGCGATGGTCGAACTCGGCGGCTCGCAGTGCGGCTACTGCACACCGGGCTTCGTCATGAGCCTGTTCGCCTTCTACTACTCAGCACCGCGAACGCAGCCGGCGCAGGCACTGGCGGGCAATCTCTGCCGGTGCACGGGCTATCGGCCCATTCGCGAAGGTGCGGAACGGTTGCCGTCGCCCGCGCCCGACGACCCGTTCCTGCAGCGCCTGCAGCAAGCTGCACCGACCCCGGTGCCGCTCGACTACGAAGCGGCGGGCGCGCGGTTCTGGAGGCCGGAGACGCTCGACGAGGCGCTGACGCTGCGCGCGGCGCATCCGAAAGCGACCCTGTTGCAGGGCGGCACCGACCTCACAGTCGAGATCAACCAGGCGGCGGTCCGGCACGAGCAGGTGATCGCGCTCGGTGCGGTCGCGGAGCTGCGCGCGGTCGAAGAACGTGGCGACCAGTTCGTGATCGGTGCGGGAGCGACCTGGACCGACGTCGAACATCAGCTCGCCGATCGGGTGCCGCTGCTGGCGCAGGTGATCCCACTCTTCGCTTCGCCGCTCATCCGCGCGCGCGCGACGCTCGGTGGCAACCTCATGACGGCGTCGCCGGTCGGCGATGGGGCACCCGTACTGCTCGCGCTCGATGCCATGGTCGAAATGGCGTCGGCGACCGAACGGCGCACGATCGCTCTCTGCGACTTCTTCACGGGCCATCGCCGCACGGCGCTGCAGCCGGACGAACTCCTGGTCACCATCCGCGTGCCGAAGGAACCGCCGACGGCACAGCGCTTCTACAAGGTCAGCAAGCGCGAGCTCGACGACATCGCGAGCGTGAGCGCCGCGTTCGCCATGTGGCTCGACGGTGGCCGCGTCCTCAAGGCGCGCCTCGCGTTCGGTGGTGTCGCCGCGACACCGCTGCGCGCGTACGCCGCCGAAGACCTGCTGGTCGGGCGCGTCCTCGACGACATCACGCTGTGCGCGTGCCAACAGGAACTGCGCGCTGCGTTCACGCCGATCGATGATGTGCGGGCGAGTGCCGACTATCGCTCGGCGATGGTGACGAGCCTGCTCGCGAAGTTCTGGGCGGAGGTTGCGCTGTGACGCCAGCCCACGCCAGTCACGAGAGTGCGGCGCTGCACGCGACGGGCGAAGCGCTCTACGTGCACGACATCGCCATGCGCGACCCGCACTGCTTGCACGCCTGGCCCGTGCAGGCCGTTCACGCGCACGCCCTCGTGCAGAAGCTCGACACGACCGCGGCTGTGGCCATGCCCGGCGTGCGCGCCGTGCTCACTGCGGCCGACGTACCCGGTGCCAAGGACATCGGCCCCGTGCGCCACGACGAGCCGTTGTTCCCGACCGAGGTGTGCTACCACGGCCAGCCCGTGTGCTGGGTGGTCGCCGACACCGAAGCCCAAGCGCGTGCAGCCGCCGCGCACGTGGTCGTCGTCTACGAACCGTTGCCAGCACTTCTCACGATCGAAGCCGCGATCGCGGCCGGCAGTTTCCTCAACGAACCGCAGACCATCGAGACGGGCCGGCCCGATGCAGAACTCTCGGCGTGCCCACACCGGCTCACCGGCGAACTGCACCTAGGCGGCCAGGAGCACTTCTACCTCGAGATGCAATGCGCCTACGTGCAGCGCGACGCGACCGGCGGCTTCTTCGTGCAGTCGTCGACGCAGCATCCGACCGAGACGCAGCAGACGGTCGCGCACGTGCTCTCGGTGCCGGCGCATCGCGTCGTCTGCGAATCGCTGCGCATGGGCGGTGCGTTCGGCGGCAAGGAGACGCAGGCGAACGGCTTCGCCGCGATCGCCGCCCTCGGTTGCCTGGTCACGGGAAGGCCCGTCGTCGTGCGCCTCGATCGCCGCCGCGACATGACGATCACGGGCAAGCGCCATCCGTTCCTCGCCTGCTGGGAGGTCGGCTTCGATGGCGACGGCCTGCTGCGCGCGCTGCGCGTCGAGCTGTTCAGCAACGGGGGCTACAGCCTCGACCTCAGCAACGCGATCATGGGGCGGGCCCTGTTCCACATCGACAACTGCTACCGCATCGACCACCTGCGCGTGTGCGGCCGCGTCGCGCGCACGCACCTGCCGTCGAACACGGCGATGCGCGGCTTCGGCGGGCCGCAGGCGATGGTCGTCGTCGAGGAGATCGTCGATCGCGTCGCGCGCACGCTCGGGCTGCCGGTCGAGCAGGTGCGGGAGCGCAACTTCTATCGGGCCGGTGATCGCACGCATTACGGCCAGGTGGTGTGCGATGCCGAGCGCATCGCCCGCATCTGGCAGGAACTGCTGGCGTCGAGTTCGTTCGCGGCGCGCCGGCGTGAACTCGCCGCGTGGAACGGCGCGCATCGGCACGAGAAGCGCGGCCTCGCGATCACGCCCGTGAAGTTCGGCATCTCGTTCACGACGACGTTCCTCAATCAGGCCGGGGCGCTCGTGCTCGTCTACCGCGACGGCAGCGTGCAGGTGAACCACGGTGGCACCGAGATGGGGCAGGGGCTCCACACGAAGGTGCTCGCGGTAGCGGCGCGAGCGCTGGGTGTGCCAGCGGCGAGCGTACGACTGATGCCGACGCGCACCGACAAGGTGCCCAACACGTCGGCGACGGCGGCGTCGAGCGGCAGCGACCTCAACGGCGAAGCCGTGCGCCGCGCCTGCGAGCAGATTCGCGAACGGCTCGTGCCGGTCGCGAGTGCTCTGCTCGGTTGTGCGGACGACGGCGTGACGTTCGTCGACGGCTACGTGCGCGGTGGCGGCAAGGAGATCCCGTTCGCGCAGGTCGTCGACCGCGCCTGGCTGCAGCGCCTGCCGCTGTTCGCGACGGGCTTCTACAGCACACCCGGCATCCACTTCGACGCGGCGCGCGGTCGCGGCGAGCCGTTCCACTACTTCACGTACGGCGCCGCGGTCGCCGAGGTCGAGGTCTGTGGCTTCACCGGCCATAACCGTCTGCTCGCGGTCGACATCCTGCACGACGTCGGCGATTCGCTGGCGCCGCTCATCGATCGTGGCCAGATCGAAGGTGGGTTCCTCCAGGGCGTCGGCTGGCTCACGTGCGAAGAGGTCGTGTTCGGCGACGACGGTGCTTTGCGCTCGCGCGGGGCGTCGACCTACAAGCTGCCGGGCATCGGCGAGTGTCCCGAGCACTTCGTCGTCGACACGCTCGCGCGTGCGACCGAACCCTCTGTCGTCTACGGCAGCAAGGCCACGGGCGAGCCGCCGTTCATGCTCGCGATCGCGGTACGCGAGGCGCTGCGCGACGCAGTGGCGGCGTTCCGCGGCGGTGGGGTGGTGGCACTCGGGTGCCCGGCCACGCCGGAGGCGGTGCACTGGGCGATCCACGGCCGGCCAGTCCGATCTTGAGGATCGTCGGCAGTAACACGAACGAATCTACGTCGCCTGCCTCGCGCCAGTGTGTGTACTTGCATTCGGCTGCCCCTACCGGGTCAGCCGCGCAGCCGCTGGTTGCCGTGGCGTGCCGGTTGCTGCAACAGGTCACACCTCGATGATCTGCACTGCGCTCGGACCCTCAAGGCGGAACTGCTCGGCAAACGCCACGACCTCCTCGACCGTTTCGTCCGGATGGCTGGCCTCCGCAGTCGCCTCGACTTGGAAGCCAATGGAGAAGCCAACAAAGTCCCCAGCCTGAATCGGCCGAGCGAGTGCACCGGCGTCGAGATGCTTCGCCGCAAAGTCGCGCAGATCGGCAGCGTCGACCTCGGCATCCTTGAAGGCAGCGCTGATCTGCAGGGCCCCGATCTGGGGATCTCCGGAGCAGGTCGCACACTCGGGATCGTGCCAGGCCTGCCATCCATCGGGCAGCAGCATCGACCATGTTTCACTGCCAAAGCGCTGCGCGATGCCGTTCGCCCAAGCTAGCGTCCGTTGTGCCGCGCAACGCGCATGCGACGTGACCTGGCGGCGTCTTCAGCGATTGCGGCCACCATCACAGTGGCTGCGCTGACGGTTCCGGCGATTGCGGTTTCCAACACGTCGGCCAATCGCCTGGCACCGATGCCCCGCAGTTGTCGCGGCAGCTCGGGGCGTGAACGAGGGAAGACACCGCGCGCAGACAGACGCTCCCGCGCACGATGCGTGAGCATGGTCAGCAACTGCTCTGCCGCTGCATGCACCACGATCAGATCCAGATCAGAAGCACGTCGGGCGCAACTTCGTGCCGCCGAACCGATCGCGACCATGGCGACGACGTGCCGTTCGCGCTGAACCAGAGCATGAGTCCATTTCCGTGAGCGGGCCGTTGGCAGGGAATGCGGCTCCAGGCGTCAGCGCTCTTCGAGATCGGCAAGGTCGTCACGGTTTGTGCCCCGCAATCAGGCTGTCCACGGCATCGACGAACTCGGTGATCGCTGCCGCCACATTGTCGGCGTCCAGAGTGCCAGGGAACTCGATGTCGCCATAGGCAACCCGATGACTGGCAGGCCCGTTCCCGGCAGAACTGCGCGCCGCGATGTTGCTCGTGGCGCGGCACCCGCCGCTCGTGTTCCCGGCGATCTCGCGGCTCTACTACGCAACGTTCCAAGCAACCGTGGCAGCGATCACTCGGACGGGACCGAGGGCGCCGGAACACCACGGCGACGTCTGGCATGCGGCAGAGACCATCCAGCCGGGGCTGGGCAACCTGCTCAGGGAGCTCTACAAATGGCGCCGGTGTGCCGACTACTCAGCGGGCCCGATCCGGCTCGACGAGGCTCGCGATCTCGTGTCTCACTACACCACGGTCTGTGCGTCGATCGGCATCCTTCCGGAGGACTCATGAACCCCCAGATAAGAGCATTGATGCGGCTGCTCGAAGCCGCGCACTTCGAGTTCCCCGTGGCCTTCTTCGAGGATGTGGATCCCGAGATCGGAGACATGATCGATGCCGACGCGTTCGATGTGCCGTCGCTCGGTAGGCGCGACATCTCCTTGCGCCTCGGCGAGATCCTGTGGTCGCAGAGCTTTCACCCTCGGACCGTGTTGACGGGCACCGTCGAAGCTCGCGACTCCGAGGAACGGCGCGAATGCCTGCCTCCCGACACGGTCTGGTACCTGCCCACGAAGGCAGCATTGCGAACGCGCGTGCCCAGTTCGTAGACTCGCCGCGGGGCTGCTGTTCCCTTCAGCTCGATCGCCCGCTCGGCGTCCGCCGCGAACCTCACTGCCGCGCACTACCGCAGCTCGGCGCCCACAACGATCTCCGCCTCCAGCTCGGTCGGCAGGAACATACCGATAGAACACCGACGACTATGGTCCGTGCGCCTCGACGAGTGCGCGCGACGCCGCGAACACTGCCCCGAAGATCGACGCCAGCGCCGCCGCCGAGAATCCACCGGGCACCGCCTGCTCCAGCACCTTGCCGAGCATCGCCACTTCGCGCGCGGGATCTGCGGCACCCATGCCGTGGCGTCGCTTCCAATCGCCGATCGTCATCACGAGGCGCGCGCGTTCCTGCAGCACGGTGAGCAACCGCAGGTTGCAGACGTCCATGGCGGCGCGCAGGCGTTCGAGTTCGCGGTCGGATTCCATCGCAGCGGTCGTCCGGCTGGCGCGCGTTCAGCGCCGCGAACCCCAGGGATCCTACCTGTCCTGGACGAGCGTTTGCGCTGGCAAAGCCGAACTGCTCGCACGGTGTCGCGGCTCGTCGTGGCGCGCCACGTTGCACCCTGCGGCTTGCTACCATTGCGAACACCCCGAACCCGGAGTCCCTGCCATGCGTCGAGACTGCGCCGCCATCGTCCTCGCCCTTGCCATCACCGCCCTCGGTCCCGCGCAGTCGCCATGTCCGCCGCTCGGTGTCTCGGTGAATGCCAGCGGCGGCCGCCTCGGCGACGCGTGGCGCGTCGACGCGATCTGCGCGCCGACCGTGCTCGGGGTCTTCGGCCTCGACCTCGCACCGGGGCCCACCGCGACGCCGATCGGCACCATCTGCCTCGGCTTCGGGCCCGACCTGTGGCTGCTCGCGTTCCTGTCCAATGCCGCGGGCACCGCATCGGTCGGTGGCGTGATGCCGCCGACCCCCGCGTTCGCAGGCATCGGTATCTACGCGACCGCGGTCTCGCTCGATCCGGCGCAGCCCGGCGGCCTCGGCCTCGGCAACGGCGATTCGTTCGTGCTGCGCCAGCCGCGCTTCTGGTTCGTCAATCCTGGAAACACCTCGCCGTTCGGCACGACGCCGGGGGCGATCGCGGCGACCAACGCCATCTCCGACAACGTCGCGTTCTCGCAGTCCTTGACGACGTCGGTGGTCGACGCCGCGACGGTGCCGGCGCGCGGTTGGCTCGCGCTGTTGCTCGGCAACGGCACCCTCGCCGCCTACGACGGCATCAGTACAGCCCCCGTCATGAACGTGGCGTTGACGGGAACCGCGGCCCAGGCCAGCAAGGTTCTCGCGGTGTCCGCTGACGACCTGCTGCTGCTCTCGTACGGCACCCCGCCAAGTCCGTTCGGCGGTGGCACCCCGGGTTCGATCCACGCCGTGTCGCTGCCATCCGGTGTCGTCGTCGCCAGTGTCCCGCTGCTGTCGGGGAATCCCGACGCGTTGCTCCAGGTACCGGGATCGACGCTCGTCTTCGTGCGCCTCGCCAACGGCGTCGTGCCGTTCGATGTCTCGAGCCTGTTCCTGTTCCCCGCGATTCCGCTGCCGTCCGGATTCGGCGCGCTCGTCGACTGGCAGGTGGCGGGCAGCCTGCTCTACTGCCTGCATGGCGGGCAGGGTGCGGGGCCGTTCGGTGGCGGCCAGCCGCCCGCGATCTCGGTCGTCGACATCACGACGCTGGCCGTCTTGTTCACGAACCAGCTCGCGATGGTGGCCCCGGTGCAGATGCTTCGCGCCGGTCCTGGAACGGCTGGTCCGGCGCTCTACGTGTACGGCACGGCCGCGGCGGCGCTGGCCGAGTTCTCGCAGGGCCTCGTGCAGCCGGTCTCTACCATCAACGTGGGGGCGGGCATCGTCGCGATGCAACTGTCGGCGCTGGGCTCGCAGTGGCTGCTGTTGTGCAACGGTGCTGGTTGTGGCGGTCCGGCGCTGCTGCAGTTGGTCGCGGGCACCACGGCGCTGTCGACACTGTCGGCCCTGTCCGCGCCGCAAGGAACACTCGCAGTCTCGCCGTCTGTGGGCTACGGCAAGGCGTGCCTCGTGCTGGGCACCAACGTCGTGTTCCCGTTCGGCACCGATCCGTTCCTCGGTGCGGGTGTCACCGTGCTGCCAACGGCGGCGTCGCTCTGGCGGATCCTCAGCGACTGAACGCGCGGGCAGCCGCGCGCGGATTGCGGCGCGCGAACGGGCCGGATACGACCTGGGCTCGATGCGCGTTCGCCCACGCAGACCCGAAGTGCTCGCACCGGCAGGCTCGATGCCGGCCCTGCTGGCCGCACTCCAGCACGGCGCCGACGCGGTCTACTTCGGCCTGCAGGACGGTTTCAACGCGCGCGCACGCGCGGCGAACTTCGCGCTCGCCGATCTGCCCGCCCTCACGGCCCGCATCCACCGCGCTGGCGCCCGCGCCTACGTGGCGCTCAACACGCTCGTCTTCGAGCCCGAACTGCCGGCGATGGAACGGGTGCTGCGCGCCATCGCCGGCGCCGGCGTCGACGCCCTCATCGTGCAGGACCCGGCCGTCTGCCTGCTCGCGCGTGCGGTCTGTCCCGCACTCGAACTGCATGCGAGCACGCAGATGACGATCGCGGAACCGGCTGCCGCGGCGTTCGCGCAGGCGCTCGGCGTCACGCGCATCGTCGTGCCGCGCGAACTCTCGGTCCGGGAGATCGCGGCGTTCGCGGCGGGCACCGAGCTCGAACTCGAAGTGTTCGTGCACGGGGCACTGTGCGTGTCGTGGAGCGGCCAGTGCCTCACGAGCGAAGCGTGGGGCGGGCGTTCGGCGAATCGCGGCCAGTGCGCGCAGAGTTGCCGCATGCCCTACGAACTGGTCGTCGACGGCGAACGGCGGCCGCTCGGCGACGTCGAGTACCTGCTGAGCCCGAAGGATCTCGCCGGCGCGCGCGCCGTGCCCGAGCTGCTCGCGGTGCCCGTGCACGGCCTCAAGATCGAAGGCCGGCAGAAGGGCCCGCAGTACGTGGCGACGGCGACCGGCGGCTACCGCCGCTGGGTCGATGCACTCGTCGACGGTGGTGATCGCAAGGCCGCGGAACGGCAGCTTGCGCAGGATCTGCTCGCGATGTCACTGTCCTACTCGCGCGGTTTCTCGGATGGGTTCCTCGGCGGCAGCGACCACCAGACGCTCATCGAAGGGCGCTTCCCGAAGCACCGCGGCGTGTTCGTCGGTCGCGTTGTGCGCGTTGCGGGCGACGCGGTGTTCGTGCGACCCGATGCGCAAGGCCGGCCGTGGACCGGCGGTCTCGCGCTGGCAGAGCGGCCGTCGGCGCCGACGGGCGAACGCAGCGCTGCGCTGGTGACGGTGGGGGAGCCAGCAGCGCTCGTGCTGCGTCCCGGCGTGGGCGTGGTGTTCGACCAGGGTGATCCCGAGGACAAGAACGAGCC
>JAYUCN010000704.1:0-3598 GCA_043740335.1 Planctomycetota bacterium | reverse complement strand
TGCTCGGCATGGAGTTCCTGCGCCAGACGGGTCAGCTCGACGTGTTGTTCGTGCCGATCGGCGGCGGCGGCCTCGCGGCCGGCGTTGCCGCGGCGAGCAAGCAGCTGCAGCCGCGCTGCCGCGTGATCGGCGTCGAACCGGTCGGTGCCGACTCGATGCACCGCAGCTTCGCTGCGGGCAGCCCGCAGCGCATCGACGCCGTGACGACGATCGCCGACAGCCTCGGCGCACCCATGGCGCTGCCGTTCACGTTCGGACTGTGTCGTCAGTACGTCGATGAGCTGGTCAAGGTCGACGACGACGAACTGTGCCGCGCGATGTGGCTCCTGTTCGCCGATGGCAAGCTCGCCGTGGAACCGGCCGGTGCGGCGACCACGGCCGCGATGCTGCAGTGCCGCGAGCGACTCCAGGGGCAGCGCATCGGCCTCATCGTGTGCGGCGCGAACGTCGACCACGAGACGTTCGCCAAGTGCCTGCAGCGCGGCGCGCCGCCGCCTGCCTGAGCCGTCGACTCACACCCGCGCGCCGGCCACCGTCATCGCCTCGTCCATCGCCAGCATCATCTGCTGACACAGGAACTGCACGTTCGGCTCCGTGCACATCGTGTAGTGGTTGCCCGGACACTGCGTGACACGCATGCCGCCCCGCACGAAGACGCCCCACCCGAGATCCTCCTCGAACACGTAGCGCGTGCCGAGGTCGTGGTCCGTGCAGCGGAACAGCCAGACCTTGCCGTCGTAGGGCTTCACCTGATGCTGGCGGAACGAGCGCTCGAAGGCGAACTGCACCTCTTCGCCGCGCATCGCCTGCGGCATCACGCCGCCCTGCTCGCGCGCCTCCAGGCTGAGCTGGGCCGACCGCCGACGCTCCAGCTTGCCGCGCAGGAGCTTGACGGGGTACATCGGTCCACGCCGCAACATGCGGCCCATGTGCATGAGCGTGCGCGCCACCTTGTTGCGCCGCGGCATCTGCGGACACCACGAATCGATCATGCCGATGAAGGCGACCGGTTCGCCCACCTCGCGCAGCAGCTGCGCCATCTCGTAGGCGACGACGCCGCCGCCGCTATAGCCACCGAGGAAGAAGGGACCGTGCGGCTGCACTTCGCGCAGTTCCCCGAGGTAGGCCGTCGCCATCTCGGTGATCGACTCGTGCGGTGCCTGCTTGCCGTCGACGCCGCGCGCCTGGAGTCCGTAGAGCGGCTGCTCCTTGCCGAAGTAGTGTGAAAGTTCGCGGAAGCCGAGCACGTTGCCGCCGGCGCCGTGCACGAGGAACAACTTGGGCCGCGTGCCTTCGACCTGGATCGGCACGACGTGCTGGCCCTTGCGCGCGGCGACGGAACGTACCGGCTCGCTGCCCGGTTCGGGCAGCTTCAGTTCCGCGCGCACGGCAGCGGCCAGCTTGCGCACCGTGCCCGCGGACAACAGCGTCGCCAGTTCGAGGTCGAGTCCGAAGTCCTTGTGGATGCGCGCGAACAGCCGCACCGCGAGCAGCGAGTGGCCACCGAGTTCGAAGAAGTCCTGGTCGAGGCCCGGGTGATCGACGCCGAGCAGTTCGTGGAAACTCTCGGCGAGTTTGCGTTCGACCTCGTCGCGCGGTGCGTCGGCCGCCGTCGTCGTGGTCGTGCCGGCCGGCCCCGCATGGTGCGGCTTCTCGGGCGGCAGCGACAGCCAGGCGGCGGTGCGCGCGACATCGAGCGACGACACCACCACCTGCGGGGCCCCGCTCGCCAGCGCGCGCTGCAGCCCGATCATCCCCTCGGGTCCCGTGATGCCGCGGCCGAGGATCGCGCGGATGCGAGGCAACGGCCCAGCCGTGGGCAAAAGCCCGTTGCGCGAGACCGGAGCGATGGCCGAACGCGCCGCCACCGTCGCGGCAACGCCACCACTGCCGAAACCGCCGCGCACGCCGAACAGCAGGAGGCCGCGCAGTTCCACGAGCACGATGCCTGCAGGCGTCGTCACCGTGACGTCGAGTGTGCCGAGGCGTGCGTGGTCGTCGCGGTGCGTTCGCCGCACGTGGCTGCAGACGCGCGCTGGCAGGCGGCCGTGCACGCGGACTTCGTCGCAGCCGACCGGCACGAACAGCGCATCGGGCGCGCCGTCCGACAGCAGGCGGATGCCGCAGCCGAACGCCATGTCCAGCATCGCAGCGTGCACGCGGTGCTCGTCGAGGTCGGCGAGGAACGCATCGGGCAGCCGCAGTTCGCCGAGGGCCTGACCGTCTCCGGTCCCAACCTTCTCGATGCACTGCCATCGCGGGCCGAAGGCGACGTGCTTCTTCTGGTCACTGGAGGCGTCGGCCGCCTGCGGTGTCGCTGCGCGCAAAGCCGCGACATCGACAACATCGGCGCCGCCGTCGAACTCGTGCGCGTGCGCACGCGCGTGGGTCGTGCGGTCGTGCTGCTCGGTGCGCTCCGGCAACGTACTCGCAACCGTCACGTCATACCCGTCGCGCAGCCGGTGCACGGTGACGACGACCGCGCGCGGGGCTTCGCCCGGGAACGCCAGCGGCGTCAGCAATTCGACCTTCTGGAGCGCGACCTGGGCGCTGCCGGCGACCGCCTGCACCGCCGCGGTCATGAGCTCGAGATGGCCCGTTCCCGGCATCACGCACTCGCCACCGCGGATACGGTGCTCGGCGAGCTGCCAGTGCGTCGCCGGTGACCACATCGCCGTGAACTCGATCTCGCCATCGCGATCGACGCGCACCCCGAGCCACTCCGGCGCCGACAGCTGCAGGTTCGTCGCCCCCACAGCGAGCATGCCGGCGTCCTGCCAGATGCCCCAATCGACCGACAGGGTGCGCCCTGGCCGCACGCTGCTGCGCCACTGCGCGAACGTGTCGAGAAAGGAGTTGGCGGCCGCGTAGTCGCACTGGCCCGGAATGCCATGGAGGCCGCTCGTCGAGGAGAACATCACGAAGTGCGCAAGCTCCATGTCCGCCGTGACCTCGTCGAGCACCATGGCACCGCCGAGTTTCGGCGCGAACAGACGCTCGGTCTGCGCCCGCTGCCGCGTCTGGATGAGGCCGTCGTCCAGCACGCCCGCCGCGTGCACGATGCCGTGCAGCGCGCCGAAGCGCGCAGTCGCCGCGCGCACGACACTGGCCATCGCGTTCCTGTCGCTGACGTCGGCCGCGCACACGAGGACCTCCGCCCCGCGTCGTTCCAGTTCGCGCACGCGCACGATGAGATCCGCCGTGCGATCGCCCGCGCGCAACTTCGCCCAGTCGTCCCACAGCTCGCGCGGCGGCAGGCCGCGCCGGCCGACGAGCACGAGCTTGCACTTCGCCGTGGTCGCGAGATGTTCTGCTGTGATCATGCCGATGCCGCCGAGTCCACCGGTCAGCAGCCAGACGCCACTTTCGCGCAGAAGGGGGGCCGGCGGTGTGGACGAGGCCTCGACGGCCGCGAGTTCCTGCACGTGCCGCGCCCCGCTGCGCCAGGCGACGAGCAGCGGCGTATCGTCCGCTTCGATCTCGCGGCGCAGCGCCATGATGAGCGCTGTCTGTGTGAGTCCCTCGGCATCGACATCGATGCAGCGCGTGCGGACACCTGGATACTCGCGCGGCACGACGCGCAGGAAGCCGGACACGA
>JAYUCN010000703.1:0-3606 GCA_043740335.1 Planctomycetota bacterium | reverse complement strand
GCGCGTTGTCTGGACTCAGCACCGTGATGCGGACGACGCCGCCGCGCTGCACGGGGATCCGCAGGTCGAGCACGGGTTGGCCCGCCGGCGCGCGCACGGGCGTCACCGTCTCGAGGTGCGGGCCGGACGCCACCACGCGGTAGTCGCCGCCGCCGAGGTCGTTGAATGCGAACCTGCCGTCGGCACCTGTCAGCATGCCGGGGTTGAACAGGATCTGCTGGCGGTCCTGCTCGACGGTCTGGCTCGCGGGCACCGCGCGCACGCGCGAGCCCTGCACGGGCGCACCGGCGTCGTCGACGACGATGCCGGCGATGCTGGCTGCGCGTGACAGCCGCACGCTGACGTCGCGCGCACCGGGGCTGGTGGCAACCGCGTTGGCCTTGTCGCGGCGGTAGCCCTTGGCGCTGGCCAACAGGGTGTAGCTGGTGCCGGTCAGCCCGCCGACGACGAAGCTGCCATCCGCCGCACTCTTGCCGCGCGCGGCCGAGCCGCCGCCCTTTGCCGGTGTCGCGCGCACCTCGGCCTCGGCGACGGGCGCGCCAGCGTCGTCGACGACGATGCCGGCGATGGCGCCGCCCGCGTCGAGCGCGAACGCGACGTCGAGCAGCCGCTGTTCGGGCAGCAGTTCGAGCGTGCGCGACTGCTGTGCGAACTGCGGGGAACGGCAGAGCAGCCGGAAGCTGCCGTTGGCGAGACCGGCGAAGCGGAAGCGGCCGTCGTCACCCGTCTCCTGCCTGCTGGCGCGGCTCTCGTCGAAGTTGTTGCTCTCCGTGCCGCACAGCACGGTGACGCCAGGGCACAAAGCACCGCGCAGGTCGCGCACAGCGCCGGCGAGCACGCACGCCTGCTGCACGACGAGGTCACCGAGCGGTGCGTCGGCGAGGCGCGGGTCGAGGTCGAGCGGGCCCTTCTGGAAGACGACCTCCTCGCCGCCAGGCACGATGCGCGCGAGCACGCCGGTGGGAAGGTGCAGCACGAACGTTCCGTCGGCCGCCGACGTGACCTGTTCGCGAGCCTGGTACTTGGTGCGATCCTCGCCGAGGAAGCGCACACGCGGATCGGCCGGGGCGTGGTCGGCGCCGACCTGCAGCTCGACTTCCTGGCCGGCGACGGGACGCGACTGCGCGTCGACGAGCCGCCCGGTCGCCCGCACGGTTGGGGCCTGCACGGTTGGCTCCTCGGCGCGCTTCACGGTTGTCACCGCCACGCGTTCGGAGCCGAGCGCTGCCACAGCACTGCTGTCCGGAGAGACGTCGGTGACGGCCGGCGCCGGTTGAACCTTCCGCGTCGTACCGCCCGCCGGCGCGCCTTCAGGCACGCCCAACAGATCGGTGCGCAGCAGCAGGAAGCCGACGGTCGCGATGCCGAGCAGCACGAGCAGCAACAGGCTGGAACGGAAGGTCGCGCTTTGGGTCATGGGCTTCTGCCTCGCGAGACGCTCATGCTACCCGCCCGCAGAACGAGGACGCGTGAGACACCGCGTTCGGCGAGCCGCTTGCACGGCGTCAGGTCAGGGATTCAGCCTCCAGACCCGGTACCCCCAAAGGCCCGCGTAGAGCAGATAGACGAGGTAGGGCGACAGCCACCACGCGGCGACCGGGTCGAGGCGCAGCAACACGAAGAAGAGGACCAGCGCGACGATGCCGTAGGGCAAGCCGATCGCGAACGCGTGGCGCAGATTGCGCGTGCGGAAGAAAAACCAGTTCCACACGGCGTTCACGAACATCAGCACGCCCAGCAGGACCAAGGCCACGCTGCGCAGCGCCGTCTCTTCCGGCAGCGAGAACAGTCGGTAGAGCAGCAGGAAGCAGATCGCGTAGTAGCCGAGGCCGATGACGATCCAGGTCCACAGTGGCGGCGTGAAGCGGGGGGCGCGCAACCCGGCGAGGCGCTGGCGGATGCCGCTGCCTGCGAAGACGCCCTCCAGCACCGCTGAGGCGACGCAGATCCCGAGCGAGTAGAGGAGAGCCGGAGGCACGGCGGGCAGTTCGTGCCCGACTCTACTCGACGCGCGCGCCAACGACGCAGCGGCCCGTGCGCCGCGTCGAGCGCCCGCACGTCAGTAACGCAGCGCCGCGATCGGCGAGCGGTACAGCACGCCGTCGACCTCCAGGAGCCACCGCACCCAGTACGCCTGGGCCATCTCCGCTGGCAACGCGGCTGGAACGCCATTCGGCCGCAGCAGGCCGTTCGTGGGAAGATCGACTTCGTAGACCAACGGCTTGCCCTCATAGACGAGCTCGAAGGAACCCTCCTGGACCATGTTGTAGGCCGGGCCAGGGTGCAGCTGGAAGTTCTGCATATGTCCCCAGGTGACCCAGGCCGTGCCTTTCTTTCCCTCCTTGTGGCGCGGCCACGACATGCACGTGCGGATGCGCGGCGTCGTGTTGCCGTCGGGGTAGGTGTGCAGCAGGCGATAGGCGGCGACCGCGAGCCCGAGCTCTGGCATCGGGAGAATGAAGCCGCCTGTCCCCACCGGTGGCACGGGTTTGAGGCGGCGGGCGACGAAGAAGTCGTCGAGCACGGGTTTGCCGAGTTCGTACTGCCAACCACCGATCGGATCGCTGGTGCAGATGTCGCCGAGCGCGACGCCGGCGCCCAACTGCTTGCCGAGCGAGCCATACCCCGGCGGTCGCCGGACGACTACCCGGCGCGGGGGCGCGCCCGTGGATCCTGACGAGGCGTACAGGACCTGGTTCTCCGGCCCCGGGGCGATCAGCGTCGAGCCGGCGAGCGAGAAGAGGATGTCGTCGCCTTCCCCGATCGTGCCGGGCTGCACGGCATCGATGGCCAGTGCGTCGATCGCCAGAAGCGGATCAGGGGCCGTGAGGCCGAGGTCGAGGGGAGTGCGGTAGACCTTCGGCTTCCCCCAGGCGGTGCCCGACCACCCGGTCATGAAGATCGTCGCAGCGTTCACAGGCAGGTTCCAGTGAGTCGGACTGCTGAGAGTCGCAACCACAGCCGGCGTCAGGAAGGCGGGGCGCAGCGTGAAGTAGACCCATGGCTTGTCGGTCAGCGGTCGCTGTGTGAAGAGGTGGGCATAGTCGGCCAGGTCCGTGTGATGGAGGGCCATGTGCATGTCGAGTCCATGGATCGCATCCCCGGGCTCGAAGAGCCCGAGAGCGTCCGGCCCCATGGCCTTCCGACTCGCCGACTCCATCGACAGACCCTCGATCTCGCTCCCGGGCAGGAAGTAGTTGAACACGGTGCGGTCGCGTTCGCTCACCGGGGTCAGCTTGATGTCCTCTGCCAGGTCCGTCGGCGGCGTGGCGTTCAGTTCGGCCGCGTTCACGGTGAATCCGATCGCCGTCCAACCATGCCCACCGACCTCGAGGATGGCGACGTACGTCGAGCCCGGCGGCGACACGCCGTCGAGCGTGTCACCGCTCCCCAATGGCGGGGTCGTGATCAACAGGACCTCGAGTCCCATGGACATGGCGTGGATCGGCGACTCGCCCGGCGGCACCGTGATCCCGGTTCCGGCCAGGATGCCCTGCGTAGGGTCAAGCAGAAGATCGAACGGCGCGACCGAGGCCGACACCTGGTCGTACGGCCCGAAGCCCGGGAGCTTGACGCGGATCGTGGGGTCGAGCGCCGTGGTGAAGC
>JAYUCN010000702.1:0-3609 GCA_043740335.1 Planctomycetota bacterium | reverse complement strand
CGGGGCGGTGGTTCACCGACTTGTTGTCGATCTCGAACACCCAGTCCTGCACGGGGGCGACATCGACGAAGCGCGCGCCGATCGGCGCGTCGGCGGCGAGCACGAGGATGCCGTCGTGTTCGTCGGAGAGCGCCAGCTCCGACTCCGAGCAGATCATGCCGTGCGACTCGACACCGCGGATCTTGCCGATCTTGATCTTCAAGGCACCCTTGCCGCCCGCCGCCGGCAGCGTATCGCCGGGCCGGATGACGACGACGCGCTGACCCGCCGCCACGTTGGGCGCGCCGCAGACGATCTGGAGCACGCCGCCACTGCCCGCGACCGGGTGGCCGAGGTCGACCGTGCAGATCGACAGCTTGTCGGCATCGGGATGCTTCTCGCGCGTGCGCACGTGACCGACGACCAGACACTCGAGTCCTTCGCCGAAGCGCACGAGGCCCTCGATCTCGGCCGTGCTCATGGTCAGGTCGGCGAGGATCTGCTTGCACTCGATACCCGACAGGTCGACGTGGCGTTGCAGCCAGCGCAGCGAGAGCTTCATCGCGGCACCTCCGGGAACTGCTGCAGGAAGCGCAGGTCGCCGCCCATGAACTGGCGGATGTCGTCGATGCCGTAGCGCAGCATGACGACGCGCTGCAGACCCATGCCGAACGCGAAACCCGTGTACTCCTCGGGGTCGATGCCGCCCTGCGTGAGCACGTTCGGATGCACCATGCCGCACGGCAGGATCTCGATCCAACCGGACTGCTTGCACACCGAACAGCCCTGGCCCTTGCAGAACGGACAGTTGACGTCGAGCTCGAAGCCGGGCTCGACGAACGGGAAGAAGCCGGGCCGCAGCCGCACCTGCACGTCGCGCTCGAGGATCACGCGCAGGCAGGTCTTCATGGTGTGGATGAGGTTCGCCGTGCTGATGCCGCGATCGACGACCAGACCCTCCATCTGGTAGAAGGTGTGTTCGTGGCTCTTGTCGACGGTCTCGCTGCGGAAGCAGCGACCCGGCACGATGACCTTGAGCGGCGGGTGGAAGCCGTGCTTCGTACTGCGCTGCATCGTGCGCACCTGCACGGGCGAAGTGTGCGTGCGCAGCAGGTTGCGCCCGAGACCCGGATGCTCCGCGAGCCAGAACGTGTCCTGGCTCTCGCGCGCCGGATGGTCGCCCGGAATGTTGAGCGCGTCGAAGTTGAAGTACTCGGACTCGACCTCGGGGCCGTCCTCCCACTGAAAGCCCATGCTCGTGAACAGGTCGACGAGCTCGTTCTGCACGATCGTGATCGGGTGCAGAGCACCGCGCACGACGCGCGAGCCGGGCTCGGTCGGATCGAAGTCGGTGGCGTCGAGTTCCTTCGTCAGCGCACTCTTCGCGAACTGTTCGCGCCGCGCCCCGAGCGCCTGCTCGACTTCCTGCTTCAGGGCATTGGCAGCCTTGCCGAAGGCGGGCCGCTCCTCCTTCGGCAGCGACGTCACCGAGCGCACGAGCTCGAGCACCTCGCCCTTGGGGCCGAACAGGCGCGCATCGAGTTCCGCCAGGGCCGCCGCATCGGTCGCCGCGGCGATCGCGCGAAGCCAACCCTCGCGTTGGGCAGTGGTGTCCATGCAACCAACTCCGTACCGCTCGGCGGCGCCGGCGGCAGCACCGTCGAAGGGGTTCCAGACCGGAGCCGCGGTAGCGACCCCGATCACCTCACATCCGGTCAGCTCATCTCAAGCCAGGACCGTCTTGGCCTTGCCGCAGATCGCTGCGAACGTCGACGGATCGTGGATCGCGAGCTCGCTGAGCTCCTTGCGGTTGAGCTGGATGCCGGCCTTCTGCACGCCGTGGATGAAGGCCGAATAGCGCAGGCCGTGCGCCTTGACCGCGGCGGTCAGCCGCGTGATCCAGAGCGAGCGGAAGAAACGCTTCTTCTGCTGGCGGCCGGCGAACGCGAACGCGTCGGCGCGGATGCCGGTGACCATCGCCTGCTTGAACAGGTTGCGGCGACCCTGGCGGAAGCCCTTGGCACGCTTCAGGACGCGGTTGCGGCGCTGGCGCGTGGCGGGACCATTCGTTGCGCGCGACATGCGTTACCTCCCACCCAGGAGCATGGCCATGCTGGCCGCGATCTTGCCCTTGCACAGGCCCTTCTGGCGGAGCTGGCGCTTCCGCTTGGCACTGCGGCGCACCATGATGTGCGACGTGAACGCGTGGCGGAACTTGACCTTACCGGTCTTGGTCAGCTTCATGCGCTTGACCACCGCCTTCTTGGTCTTCTGCTTCGGCATAGTCTCAGTCTCTAAGAAGGGGAAGGACGCTAGCGATCGTCGCGCGCAGCAGCAAGTGCTCCGTGGGGAAAAGTCTGGCATTCGCGGACCGCCGCCGCGAAAACCCCGCGCCCCGTCGGCATTGCCTGCCGGTGGCCACGCGATGGAAACGGTTCTAGCCATCCTGCACGGTGCGGCCTACGTGACGCTCGCTCTGGCGTTGCCAGTGCATCGGCTGCGCCGCTTCGCCATGGTCTGCCTGTTCGTCGCCGCCGGCACCTCGGTGGTCACAGGTGCCCTGACCGACGGCCCGCGCACGCTCACCACGGTGCACACGTTCGCGGGCTACGAAGGGGCTGCCAACGAAGTCAGCATGGTCAGCTTTCCGACCGGCACGGTGTCGGCGCCGGGCTGGCAATGGCCGCTGCCGTTCGCGGCGTTCGCGGCGTTCTGGCTGCTCGTCTTGTGGGGACTCGGCGAACGGCAACCGCACAACCCCGTCGTGTGGCCGCTCGCGTTGGCGTGGTCGGCGACGGCGGTGTGGCTCGCCATGCAAAAGCTGGCCGTGCCGGCGGCGATCGTGCAGCCGATCGGCCTCGATCGCTTCCTGTTCCCTGCCGGGGTCGCGCTCGCGGTCCTGGCGGCGCAGAGTTGCAAGAGCTTCGCCACGCTGTTCGTGACGATCAGCCTGTCGACGATCGCCGCCCGCCTGCCGGCGGCCGTGTTCAGCAAGTTCGCGAGCGATTGGCAGGTCGGCACCAGCCTCGACATCAGTTCGGTGCGCGACATCGTCAATCCGATGACCCAGCTCCAGTTCGACCCGCGCCTCGCGCCGGGTTCGGCAGAGCAGCAGTTCTGGCTCATCTGGCTCGAGCACGTGATCATCTTCCCGGCGCTCTACCTCATGAGCCTCATCGGCATCGCGTTCGGCGTCTACATGTTCCACAAGCACGGCGACGAGCGCAGGTAGGGCGGAACGCAACAGTTGCTCACGTGCCGTCGATCGTGAGTTGACAGCCACGACCCGAGTCCGCACTCTCCGCGGTTCTCTCCAACCCAACATGAAGGAACGACCCGTGCTCCGCGACACTGACGCCGCTGAAGCCGGCCTCGCTGGGGTGCGGTCTGCATCCCTTTGGGCCCAACCGTGCGCAGCGCTCCGCGCGCCTGACGTTCCTTCGTGACCGTCGCCGCCGGGATGTGGTGACGGTTGCTCTCGGTGCGAGCGCCGGAATCGAGCGCGGTGTCGACGACACCGCCATGAACAAACTCTCGCTCCTGCTTCTGACCTCCGGTGTGTCGGCGGCGTGCCTGCACGCACAGTCGACCCCCGCAACCACGACCGACCCCGGCAGTGGGATCCAGTGG
>JAYUCN010000701.1:0-8773 GCA_043740335.1 Planctomycetota bacterium | reverse complement strand
CCGCCGAGCGAGGTGGCGTCACCGCCGACCACGAGCACTTCGCCGACGAAGGCAGGCTCGGCACGAAGCGCCAGCGCGAGACGGACGGCACCGGAGTTGCCGAACCAGAACGACGCCAGGAGGAACAGCAGCGCATGCATGGCGACCAGCAGGCGCCGATGCCACGACGCGGCACGGTCGCCGAGTGCCTGCGGCACGGTGCCGAGTCCGACCGCGATCACGGCGAGCAGCAGCGCGAACGCCCCGCACTCGAAGCGCAGCGCCTTGCGACCGATGCAGCTGTGCGCCGCGAGGTGCAACAACGCCGCCGCCACGGCCCCCGGCAGGATTCGCGTCCCCGCGATCATCCGATGGCACGACGCGCGCAAGAAGGGCGGCACAAGGACCAGCGTCGGCACGACCCCAGCGACGAAATAGAACCACCAAGGCTGCTGGCTCCACTTCGTAGCACTGCCGAGCCCGACGTTGCTGGACACGTAGATCCACGGACTGCTCAGGAATCGACCGGTCGTGGCGAGATCGACGAAGCCCTGCAGGAGGATGCCGGGCACGCAACCCACGCTGAAGCACACCGCCGCCAAGGAACGCTTCTGCCAGAGCAGCACCGCGAGCATGGCCGGGCCGAACAACGCCTCCTGGAACCGGCAACAGAAAGCCAACCCGAGGCAGAGGCCACCGAGGGCCGGGAACCAGCGTGGCCCATGCATGGCGAGGCCTGCGGACACTGCCAGCAACGCCGCGAGGGCCGGGCCTGATGGCTGCACGCCACCGACCAGGAGTCCGGATCCCGCGAACAGGAGCAGTGGCAGGCGCGGTGACGAGACGGGGTGCCACCGCACGACAACGAGCCAGAACAGCCACACGGGCAGCAGCGACACGACGGCGTTGACGCCGCGCACTGCAGTCATCAAGTGCATCGGATCCTCGAGTCCGACCGCCATCAGGAGCCTGAAGATGCCCGCGAGCAGGCCGGGGTAGACCCAGCTGCGCAGGCCGTCGATGTATTCCCACGGGCGATGCCACGCGTCGCCGGTCGCGAGGTGCCAGGCCGGATCGACATACTGGAACTGCTGGTCGAGGAATGGGGCGAGCGTGCAGAAGTCCGGGATGCCGTGGGCGCAGAACACCGCAGGCAGACGCAACCCCAGCGCGATGGCAAGGAACTTCGGCAACGACCACACCGGCCCTTCGGCCGCAGCAGCCAGCACGGTTCTCGGCGACCACGTGGTCATGACCCGTCGGGCTCTCAGCCCCGCGGGCGGAACAGACGGTCGACAAACTGACTCGCCTTGTGCTTGTCGGCCACCTTCCGCGTCCACCGCATCGCTTCCGCAACCGGAGTCAGGACGGCCCCGTCCGGCACTGGCAGCCAGACGGCTTGTTCTTCGTTCTTGACGATGAGCCGGTCGAACTCGCCCGTCGTTTCCGCTGCGGCGAGTTGTTCGAGCAACCGCATGTCGACCAGCGCGGACCCAGGGGCGGCGAACTGACGCTCGCGCCCGAGCAAGTCGTCCGTGCTCACCTCGAAGAGGTCGGCGAGCGCCACGAGGTCCTCTCCGGTCGGAAACCGACTGCCGCTCTCCCACCGCGACACCGCCGACTCGTGGCATCCAAGTCGTTGTGCCACGTGGTCCTGGGTGAAGCCGCGGCGCGCGCGGAGTTCGCGGAGGCGCGTTGCCAGATGGTTGGCGAGGGGACGAGGTGCTGCTGCTTCGGGTAGTTCCGTCACGTGGAGAATCGGTGGTGCTGGCGTCACGCCCTACGCACCCATTCTGTCAGGAGGCCACGCGGAACGGAAGTAACCCCGTCCTGCACGACCATTCCGCACGTGGCTGACGAAAATGGATTCATTCGTGCCGATCAGGAAACTTGACACAAAGTCATGAAATAGTTCCGATCGTCACTCCACTAGAGGCATCACCCAACCCAATACCAACCATGATCCACGATCCGCACACCCTGCTCCCCATTGCCTACCGAGCGGCTGAACGGATCATTCGTAGCCGCGTGTTGGCGGAAGAGGCGGGAGAACGGGCCTTGCATCTTCTGACCTTGGCAATGCTGCAGGGGTGTCCGCCGCACCACCCCGAAGCATGGCTCCGCGTCGTTGCACGCCGTTCGGCTTGCGCGCTCCTGCGTTCGGAAAGGGCCCGCACCCGCTGCATCGACGCCGAAGAAGTCCTGGACCGCCAGGCCGACTACCGCCAGCCACGGGCCAACGGCAGCGACCTCGTGCGCGATTGTCTGCAAGGCAGACTCTCCCCACGCCAGCAGGACGCACTCGACGCAGCGATGAGGTGCAGCAGCACGCGGGCAGCGGCCCGGAGCTGCGGCATGCAACCGCGGGACTTCCGCCGCTACCTCGGCGCCATTTCGCGCAAGGCACGACACGCGTTCGCATGCCGGCCGGCCATCGACTGCTTCGCCGACGACCCAGCCGTGCAGCTTCGTCTCGACCCATAAGACGCCCCTGGGACGCCTGAGACGCCCCTGGCAACGTCGCCGTCTCTGCGCGATGGTAGTCTCGGCCCCCACCGGAGCGGAACGTATGCCAACCATTGTCCCTCTTCTCGGCGTCACCGGCATCATGCTGGGCGCCATGCTGTCCACGTTCTCCCCTGCAACACAGGACCCAGCCAAGCCTGGCTACACCGATACGCCGCGCCTGGCCAATGGTTGGCGCGTGCACGACCCCGAGCGCAGAACCCCACGGGTGGTCGACCCAGGCCCGGCTCCAACAGGTCCAACTGCGGTTCCAGCGGACGCGATCGTGCTGTTCGACGGCACCAGTCTCGACGCGTTCCGCGGTCGCGACGGCGCCGCCAAATGGGTGATCGCCGACGGTGCCATGCAGGCCAACCTCACCGGCGACATCGAGACCAAGGCCGAGTTCGGCGACTGCCAGCTCCACATCGAGTGGGCCACGCCGACAGCAGCCAAGGGCAGCTCGCAGGCCCGCGGCAACAGCGGCGTGTTTTTCTTCGGTCGCTACGAAGTGCAGGTGCTCGATTCGTTCGACAACCCGACCTACGCCGATGGACAGGCCGCAGCGATCTACGGCCAGACACCCCCGCTCGTGAACGCCTGCCGCAAGCCAGGTGAGTGGCAGAGCTATGACATCGTGTTCACAGCACCGCGCTTCGGCGACGACGGCACTCTGCAAGCACCGGCCCGAGTCACCATGTTGCACAACGGCGTGCTCGTCCACCTCGACCAGGAAGTGTTCGGTCCAACGGCGCACCGCGCCATGCCGAGCTACAAGGCGCATGCCGAGAAGGGCCCGATCCGGTTGCAGGATCACGGCGACCCGATGCGATTCCGCAACTTCTGGGTGCGCCCGCTCGACCTCGCGCGCAGGAACGCGCCGAAGTGACCGGCCCGTGGACCGTACGCGAACCGGCGCCTGGTGAACGCATCATCAGGCGCCGGCTGGTACAACGGCAGGAGATCAGCGCATGCCGCTGAACTTGCCGAGCACCGTGTGGCTGTGCCGGAAGCCAGCCGCATCCTGGTCGGTGAGCCGGGTCGCGGCGGTGCCGTTCCAGACGAAGAGATCGGCGTTGGTGTTGCCGGTCACCACGCGGGTGAACAGGATCGTGCCGTTCGCCGTGCGGATCGCGTAGTCGTCCGTGCCGGCAGTATTGCTGACGACGACCGGGTTGCCAGCCGAAGCGTCCCACATCGACAGGTCGGTCTGGCTGCTCGCCGTCACCGTGTAGACGAAGTCCCCGGCGTCGATGCCGTCGCCTTCGAACGACAACCCGGCACCGACGATCGCAGCGCCCCAGGTGCCGGCCGAGACGTCGAAGGCGTTGATCGCCGTGCCGTCCTGGCGCTGGGCAACGACATCGCCGTTGGCGAGCACGCCGATCGTCGTGGCAACCGCACCACCGGCGGCCCAGGTCTGGGTCGCGGGCGTGCCGACCAGCGACACTGCCAACAGGCTCGACGAGGTACCACTGGGTCGCACGAAGGCCCACGAGGTGGTGCCGTCACTGCTCACCCCGACGACGAAACTGATGTCACCCGCGTCGCGGATCGTGGCGGCCGTCGCCGAGTCGGGATCGAAGAAATAGGCGTCGATCTCCGTGCCGCTGACCACACGGTTGTAGACGACCTCGTTGCCACTGCCGATGGCCGCGAAGACGTTGTAGGTGCCAGCGGCGATCGTCGTCGTCTGGCCGTTGCCCGGATTCCAGGAGAACAGTTCGTTGTTGACCCCGTTCTGGGCCGTGAACACGACCTGGCTGCCACTGCCGCACGCATTGTAGATCTTGTTGCGCGTGTCGAGCGCACTGATATCGGCGCCGATCTCGACGAGGCCGGTGTCGACCTTCCAGAAGAACAGGTCCGTCTCCCCACCGACGCCGACGCGCGCGAACACGACGCCCCCGTTCGGCAGGACCGCCAGGAGCTGCTCGTTCGTGGTCGCCGTGCCGACCGCAAAGGAATCGTCCTCGCTCGGATCGTAGTAGTAGATGTCGGCCTGACCATTGACGCCGACTTCGTAGAACACGAGGTCGCTCGAGTTCACGCCGACCGTCAGCGTGCTGAGTGCCCCCTGGTTGATCTCGCGCGCGACGCCGGTCGTCGGGTTGTAGAAGAACAGCGTCATGTCGTTGGCCGTACCGGTCGAGTAGACGATCTTGTTGTCGCTCGTCCTGGCGCGCCAGATGACGTCGCCCGTTGCGGTCGCGGCGATGCGCGTGTTGGTGCGCGTGAGCGGGTCGAAGATCCACAGTTGCTGCCCGGCCGGGGCGCCGAGTTGATAGACCAGGCGACCATCAGCGAGGCCCGTGGCCAGGCTCGGCGTCGTCGTTGCCCCCGCGACCCGCACGAACGCGTTGGTGGCTGAATCGAGCAGCAGGAGCCCGCTCGCATCCTCGCGTACAGTTACCAGATTGGCGCTCGTGACACGCACCGCGAACGAGCCGGCCGTCGTCTTCGTGCCGTCGCTCACCGTGAACGCGACGGTGTATTCACCCATCGTGTCGAACAGGTTCGAGTAGGCGCTGCCCGTGAAAGCGCCGCCACCCGACGTCACCGCAAACGTCAGCGCCCCGGTCTCGCGATCGGCGACGTAGCTGGCGAGATCGAGCGTGAACACGCTGCCGCCGGTCGTGGACTGCTGTGGCACTTCGCTGATGCGAGGCGAAGCGTTGGTGACGTTGCTGCCCCCACCGCACGACGCGGCCAGCAGGGCCGTGACGGCGAGGAGACTCGTGGAAAGGCTGTGACGAATGACCATGGGAACGGCGTCTCTCCGTGCGATGCGTGTTGCAGAATCGGACTGCGGCAGGCATCGACACCTCGACACCAGAAGGGTGAGCACGCCGAGGAAGGAGCGCTGCCACCGCCGACTCGTCATCCCGGCAGTTCGACCCGACCGTGCAGCAACCAGCCTCGTACGCGCAACAGCTCGGCGAAGTCGGGCCGATGCACGTGCATCGGCACCCGCTGCAGTGTGGCCGCATCGCGCCGCAACGGTGGCGGCGGCGACGCCGTGAACAGCTCCACCCAACCGCGAACTGGAGCCGCGTAGAACACGCGCTCCGGCGCGCCGAACTCGTGCCAGTACTCCTGGAGGCGTTCGTTCGTCGCCACGAGCAGTCGCCGCCAGTTCTGCAGGCGCAGGCGCGCCCCGTAGCGTGACTTGCCGTGGGTCTTGCTGTACGTCGGCTGGGCCTTGCCGTGCCCCCGCACGACGTACTTCCGCATCGCCTTGTGAGCCAACAGTTCGTCGCCGTCCCAGTAGCCGAGAGCACAAGCACCTGCCTGCAACAACACGATCACCTGGCGTTCGAGCCGGTCCCGCAGGCGTGCTGCATAGGCACACGCGTTCTCCCCCGGCTCGACCCGCGTCGCCGCCAACGGTACGCGCAGGCTTGCCTCCCCGGTCGGCGCGACGAAGACGAAGCCACGTCGATCCGCCTTGGCATCGGGCCAGCGCATCGCGAACGCCTCGACCTGCTCGCGCAGCTCGTCATGGACGAAACGCACGACCCTGATCGGGCCTCGTGGACCGGGCGCGGGACTCTGCACGCCGCGCCAGAATAGCACGCCGCGGACGGCGCCCGACGCTTGGCGGCACGAGATCGCTCCCTATCATGCGCCGCCATGCACGAGGCACCTGGTTCATGGCGCGTCGCCGTGGTGGGGTCAGGGCCGTCGGCCTTCTACACCGCCGACGCACTCTTCAAGGCGGGCGGCCCGAACGTGCAGGTCGATCTGTTCGATCGGCTGCCGGTGCCGTTCGGGCTCGTGCGCGGCGGCGTCGCCCCCGACCACCAGAACATCAAGGCCGTCGTCAAGGTCTACGACAAGATCGCCGCCTGCCCGGGCTTCCGCTTCCTCGGCAACGTGCACGTGGGTCGCTCTGTGACGATCGACGACCTCGCCGCCCACTACCACCAGATCGTCTACGCCTTCGGTTGCGAGAGCGATCAGAGGCTCCTGGTGCCCGGCGAGGACCTCGCCGGCGTGCACTCGGCGACGAAGTTCGTCGGCTGGTACAACGCGCACCCCGACCACCGCCATCACACCTTCGAGCTCGCGCACGCGCGCCGCGTCGCACTGGTCGGCAACGGCAACGTCGCCATGGACGTCGCGCGCGTGCTGCTCGCTTCGCCCGACGCGCTCGCCAGCACCGACATCGCCGACGACGCACTCGCCGTCCTGCGTCGGAGTCAGGTCCATGAAGTGGTGCTGCTCGGCCGCCGCGGCCCCGCCCAGGCGGCTTTCTCGCCGAAGGAGATCGAAGAGATCGCCGAACTGCCGGACGTCGATGTGGTCGTGACGGCCGCCGACGCGACGCTCGACCCGATGAGCGCAGCATGGCTCGCGGAGGAAGGGGCGCGCAGCCAGCAGCGCAACGTCAAGTTCCTGCAGGCGCGTGCGGCGCTCGGTGAGGGCACTCGCAGGAAGAAGTTGCGCTTTCGGTTCCTGGTCGGGCCAGTGGAACTCCACGGCGAACGGCGCGGCGACGGGGAGCGTCTGCGCTCGGTGCGCCTGCAGCACATGCAACTCGTCGCCGATTCCGATGGCACGCCGCGACCGCAGCCGCGCGTCTCGTTCGAAGACCTCCAGGTCGATCTGCTCTTCAAGGCGATCGGCTATCGCGGCGTGCCGTGCCCCGGCGTGCCGTTCGACGAAAAGAAGGGCATCGTGCCCAACCTCGACGGCCGCGTGCTCGAGCAGGTCGCTGGCCCCGTACGCGTCGGGCACTACGTGGCCGGTTGGTGCAAGCGGGGTCCGACCGGGCTGATCGGCACCAACAGCCCCGACGCGAAGGCCACGGTCGAAGCGATGAAGGCCGACCGTGCGGCCGGCAATCTGCTGGCCGCATCTCGCACCGACATCGTGGCGCTGCTGCAGCAAAGGGCCATCGACGCGGTCACCTGGGCCGACTGGCAGCGACTCGACGCGTGGGAGCAGCAGCAGGGCAAGGCGCGCGGCAAGCTGCGGCAGAAGATCGCGAGCGTCGAGGAGATGATGCGCGTGGTCCGCAAACTGCGCGCGGCCGTGCGCAGCTGAACCAGCCACTGGTAACGGCTCACGGCAGGCTATGGTGGCGCCGATGCCCGTCTCGTTCGACCTGTTCGCTGCCTGCCAGCCCGGCCTCGAGCCACTGCTCGCTGGCGAACTGACGGCCCTCGGGGCTGCGCCGCGAACCCTGCCAGGCGGCGTCGCCTTCGATGGCGACGTGCGCCTCGTCATGCGCGCCTGCTGGTGGCTCGGCACCGCGAGCCACGTGCTGCTGCGCCTCGCCGAGTTCCCGTGCAGAGCACTCGGCGAACTGCAGCGCAAGGGAGCACTCCTGCCCTGGCAGCAGTGGCTGCGCCCGCAGGTGCCCATCGCGATCCAGGCGACGACGCGCGGATCGCGCGTCTACCACACCGGTGCCATCGTCGAACGCATCGAGAACGCGATCGCCGCCGTGTTCGGGGCGGCGCCGCGGGTCCCCGCTGCCGGTGACGACACGGTGGCGCGCGTGCACGCGCGCTTCCATGGCGACGTCTGCACGCTCTCGCTCGACGCCACGAGCACGCCGCTGCATCGCCGCGGCTACCGGCTCGAAGGGGCGAAGGCGCCGCTGCGTGAAGATCTCGCGCATGCGCTCGTGCTGGCCAGCGCCTGGACACCTGCACTTGCCCTGCTCGACCCGTTCTGCGGGTCGGGCACGATCGCCATCGAGGCCGCCGGGATCGGGCGCGGACTGCCGCCGGGCCGCTTGCGGCCGCCGGCGCTGCACCACCTCGCCTTGTTCGATGCAGAAGCGTGGCTCGAACTCACGCAAGCCGCGGTACCCCGCAAGAACCTCGTGCAGATCGCGGCCAGCGATCGGGACGCCGGCGCCATCGAAGCCTCGCGCCACAATGCGGAACGCGCCGGCGTCGGCAGCGACATCACCTTCACGTGCGGCGCCGTGACCGCGCACGCATGGCTCCAGCAATCCGGCTCGGCACCAGCGCAAGGCGTACTTGCAACGAACCCACCGTTCGGCATTCGTGTACCGCGCGCCAACAACCTGCAAGCGCTCTACCAGACGATCGGCCACCGCGCTGCCCGCCTCGGCTCCGGCTGGCGCGTGGCGATCCTCGCGCACGACGTGCGACTCGCGCGCCGCACGGGCCTGACGCTGCGCGCGGCATTCACGACGCGGCACGGCGGGCTCGCGGTGACGGCACTGGTCGGTGAGGCGAGCCAGACCGCACCGACACCGACGAACTGAGCGCCGCTGCGGCCTGGGCATGCCCGTTCGCGCACGGCGTCA
>JAYUCN010000700.1:0-8780 GCA_043740335.1 Planctomycetota bacterium | reverse complement strand
CCCAGCGCGATGCCCCAGTCGCGGTAGTTCTTGACGCGGCCGTCGACGGCCGTGCGCAGATAGCTCGGGTTCGTGCTCATGACGCGCACGAGGTGTTCTTCGTCGCGCACGAAGTAGACCGAGCAATCGAATGCGGCACCGAGCCACTTGTGCGGGTTCACGACTATGGAGTCGGCCCCTTCGATGCCCTGCCATAGCGACCGGCACTCGGGCAAGATCATCGCCGAGCCCGCCATCGCGCCGTCGACGTGCAGCCAGAGACCGTGGGTGCGGGCCAGCGCGGCACAGACGCCGATGGGGTCCATGGCGGTTGTCGTCGTCGTGCCCGTCGTGGCGACGATCGCGCAAGGGCGGAGGCCGGCCGCGAGATCGTTCGCGATGCAGCGTTCGAGGGCCTTGCCGTCGAGTGCGCGCGCGGCATCGATGTCGATCTTGCGCACATGGTCGCGGCCGAAGCCGGCCAACAGCGCCGCCTTTGCGACCGAACTGTGTGCTTCCCGGCTCGTGTAGATGACGAGGGGCTGGCCGCCGTCCTGCAGGCCTTTGCGGGCAGCGGCGTGGGCCGTGGTCCGCTCGCGCGCGCACACCAACGCGAGCAACGTGCAGGTCGACGCCGTGTCCTGGATGACGCCCTGCCACATCGCCGTGAGACCCGACATCTGGCGCAGCCAGTCGACGACCCGTTCCTCCAGTTCGGTAAGGGCGGGTGCGGTCTGCCAGGCCAGACCGAGCACGCCGAGTCCCGTGCTCAGGAAGTCGCCGAGCACCGACGCGAGGTCGCCGTTGCTCGGGAAGTAACCGAAGAAGCGCGGGTGCTGCCAGTGCGAGAGTGCTGGCAGGATCGTGGTGTCGAGGTCGGCGAGGATGGCGGCGAAGTCTTCGGGCGCGCGCGGCGGTTCCTTCGGCAGTGATCGCAGCAGTTCACCGGGCTGCACCGAAGTCAGGATCGGCAGTCGCGGCGCGCGCGCGCGGTAGTCGGCGATCCAGTCGACGACCTGGTGGCCGAAGCGACGGAACTCCTCGGGGCTCATCGACAGCGGGGCGTCGGGCAGTTCTGCGTGCATGCGGGCTTGCTGGTTGCTGGGAGGTGTCGGGTGCGTGCGCCAGCCGGTCGCCGGGACAGCGGCGATGGGACGGGCGCTTCCATCGCAGCGGCTCTCGTACCCCGGCATCGTGAGTGCGCCAGACAAAAGCGGAGGTGTGTGTGCGGCAGAGCACCGCCTTCACGCGGCGCATGATCGCGAGCCTGTTCCGGGTATGCTCAGGCGCTCGGCCCCTCGTGGTTTGTTGCGTGAGGCCGCCGAACGCCGCCCGATGAAGAGCCCGCACGGAACTCCGGAATCATCTCGTCCTACGCCGGCACAGATCACTGCTGCCATCTTGCTGCTCGGCGACGATCGCGGTCCGATCCAGACGGCGGCGCGTGAGCGCTTGCTGCGGTGGGGAGAACTGGCGGTTGCCCAATTGCGCGAGGGTGGCGAAGCGGAGCCGGTGCGCACGCGTGCTCGCTGCCGGGCCCTGCTGCGCACGCTCGAGATCCGTGGTTGCCTGCGGCGTTTCGCGCGGCTGCGACTCGGACGCGGTGGTCGCGGCTCGGCGCCCGCACTGCTCGAAGGTGCGGTCCTGCTCTCGAAGATGGTGCGCACGTTCGTTCCCGACGCGCTGGAGCTGGCGGCGCGCTTGCGCCGTCACGCCAACGAACTGCGTGGGGAGTTCGTCGGCCGGAGCTTGCCGACCCGCGCGCGGCTGCTCGCCGAACGGCTGCACGATGCACTCGGTCTTCAGGGCGGCGATGCCAGCGTGCTCGAACTCGACCATGTGCTCATCGACCGCGTGCTGGAGCATCGCACCGGCATCCCGGTCTCGCTGTCGCTGATCTACCTGCTCACGGCGCGGTGGGCCGGGCTCTCGGTCGCCGGCGTCGCCCTGCCCGACCACTTCCTCGTGCGCCTGCACGGCGTGCGGCCCGTGCTCGTCGACCCCTACCACGGCGGGCGTTCGATCACGAAGGCCGATTGTGCGCGCTACCTGCGCGCCAGTGGCCACGACCAGGTGCGCGAACATCTGCGCGATCTCACCGATCGCGAGGTGCTCATCCACTACCTGCGCAGCCTGCGGCGGGCTGCGAGCTACCGCGCGGTGCCCGAGACCGAACAGACCCTGGGGGACGCTCTGGCGTTGCTCGAGACGACCTGACGTGCGGAGCGTACGCAGCAGAACTGTCGCGGTCGTGCTGGGCGCAGCCACACTGACCGCCTGCAGCGGCATCTTCCAGCATGCGATGCCGGATGTGCCGGCGAGCTACGCGATCATCATTGGTGCGGCGAACGGACTGCGCGTCGGCAGCGCCGAACGCGATGTGACGCCAGCGGTCGGCGGGTACATGGGGGGCTTCAGCATCGCGCGCACGAGCACCGCGGTCGCGTCGCCGCTCAAGGTTCGCGCCCTGGTCATCGACGCCGGAGCGCGGCTGGTCGCGATCGTCGGCATCGACAATCTTGGTGTCATGCGCGAGGACGTGGATTGGATCAAGTCGGGCCTGGCTGGGTTCAGGAACGGCGATGTGTTCGTGTGCTCGAGCCACACCCACGCTGGGCCCGACCTCATCGGTCTGTGGGGTTACTACCTGCTGTCGTCGGGTCGCGACCGCGACTACCTGGCATCGGTGCGCGAGGCGACGGTGGCCGCGGTGGCCGAGGCGCGGGCCAACGCGGCGCCAGCACGATTCGTGCACGGCATGGCGATGCTGCCGCCCGAGGGGCTCGTCAAGAACGCCAACCGCGCCGGTGTCTTCGACCGCCGCGTCACGGTGCTGCAGGCGCAGGCGCTCGACGATGGCCGTGCGCTTGGCTCGCTGCTGCACCTCGCCTGCCACCCCGAGGTCCTGCCTCGCCGCAACACGGCGCTCAGTGCCGACTTCGTCGGGGCCCTGTGTGACCAGTGGCGGGCACGCGGGCATGGGCAGGCCGTGTTCGTCAACGGCGCCTTGGGCGCGATGATCTCGCCTGCCGTGCGGCCGCGCGACGAGGCCGGCGTGCGCGCGTTCGGCGAGGGTGCGTGCGATCTCTGCGAGCGGGCCCTGGATGCTGCAACCCCGTTGCCGGTCGACGCGATCGAGGTGCGGCGGGCCGACGTCTACCTGCCGTTGATCTCGCCAGGATTCCGGCTCGGTCGCCTGACGACCGTGCTGGAGCGGGAGCTGTTCGATGGTGCCGCGCGCAGCACCGTGGGCTATCTGCGACTCGGCACCTTCGAGGCAGTGGCAGTTCCCGGTGAGATGGAGCCAGTGATGGCGGCGTGTCTGCGCATCGACCTGCACAGGCCCGAGCTCGTCGTGTTCGGTCTCTGCGACGACGAGGTCGGCTACCTGCTGCGCGATCAGGACGCGCGCGATTCCGAGTTCGCGTACGAACGGTCGATGAGTCCGTGCCGTTCGGCCGGGGAGCGGGTGCGCGCGGCGTTCCTCGGGCGGCCGTGACGCGCTTGCTTCAGCCGAAGCGCAACGGGTAGGGCAGCAGCCGATTGACGTGGTCGAAGACCGGCCAGAAGAGGTACGGCAGCACCTTGATGAGCAGCACGAAGATGACGATGCCGCTGTAGGGGATGCGCTGGATCGCGTCGTAGAGACCGCGTGCGGGCCGGTAGAGGCCGGACACGACGCCAGCACCGTCGAGCGGCGGCAGCGGGATGACGTTGAACACCGCGAGCAGCAGGTTCAGCAGCAGGAACGCGCCCGCGATCTTGCGCACGGTTTCCATCGTGTGGCTGTCCGGGCGGCCGACGAACCACAGCACGGTGAAGGCGATCGCCGCGAGCAGCACGTTGGCGAGCGGTCCCGCGGCCGACATGAGTGCTGCCTTGCGCGGATTGTGGTAGGCCCAGTTGGCGTCGATGGGAGCGTGGGCGAAGCCGAAGCACATCGTGCCGTTGCTGACGTAAAGGCTCAACAGAGGCAGCACGACCATGCCGAACGGCTCGCGCTGCATGTGGGGGATCGGATTCAGCGTGACCTGCCCCGCGTAGTAGGCGGTGCGGTCGCCACCCCAGAGCGCGAACAGGGCGTGGGCTGCCTCGTGCACCGTGAGGCTGATGATCAGCGTCACGAACAGCAGGATCATCGCGTCCCAGTTCACGGCGCCTCCTCGTCGTCCACTTTGCCGGTCTGGTCCATGGCGGCAGTGAGGTCCGCGGTGACTTTCTTGACCTTCGTCTCGGTCGCGGCGAGCTTCTGGCGGCAGACGGCCAGCAAGGCGGCTGCGCGCTCCACCTTGTCGGACAACACGTCGAGGTCGATCTCGCCCGACTCGATGTCGCGCAGGATCTGCTCGAGCTCGCCGCTCGCCTCGGCGTAGGTCGGCTCATCGCCTTTCTTCTTCTTGTCGCTCATGAGGATTCTCGGTGCACGTGGTCGACGTGGCTGTCGGCGTGGCCGTCTCGGAACTGCACCCTGATGGATTGCTGTTCGGTGAGTCGCGCGACCGAAGGCAGCACACGACCGTCGACCGATCGCACGAGCGCGTAGCCGCGCCCCAGCACACGCCGCGGGTCGAGCAGCCGCTGCCGAGTCACGTGCTGTTCGAGGCGGGCGGCGGTCCGTTCGAGCTGTCGTTCGGCGCCATTGCAGACGCGCGCCGACGCCTGGTGCAGGACGCCCCGTTCGCGTGCGAGGCGCATCCGCGTGCTGGCCTGCAGGTCGCGACCAGCCGCGATGAGAGTGGTGCGCGCGCGGGCCAGATGGTGTTCTGTCGCCCGTCGCAGTTCGCGGGCGGCCCGATCGAGGCCGAGCCGTTGGTCGTCGAGGTGGTCGGCGGCTGCGTCACACAGGCGCGTCGCGCGTTCGTGCAGGTCGGCCCGCGCCTCTTCGGCGCCGCGCACGAGCAACTCGGCGACCGCGGTCGGCGTCTTCTCCGAGTGCGCGATGGCGTCGAGCACGGACTGGTCGCGTTGGTGGCCGATGCCGATGAGGATCTTCAGCGGGTGCTTCGCGACCGCGAAGGCGAGGTCGCGGTCGTCGAACCAGGCGAGGTCCGTGCGCGAACCGCCACCGCGCACGATGCACAGCACGTCGAAGGCGGCGGCGTTCCCTTCGAACCAGGCGAGGCCCGCGAGCAAGCTCGGCTTGAGCTCGAGTCCCTGCACCTTGACGGGCAGCAGCGTGACGTCGAAGCCGACGCCGGACTCCTGCAGGTGGCGCAGGAAATCGCTCCAGCCGTCGGAGTCGGGGCTCGTGAGCACGCCGACGCGCAGGGCCGGCACCGGGAAACCGAGGGAGCGGTTGCGATCAGCGAGACCCTTCTGCCGCAGCTCGCCGAGAATCTGCTCGCGCGTCAGTGCGAGCTTGCCGAGCGTGAAGCTCGGATCGATGTCCTGGATGACGACCTGGAAGCGACCTGTGGCTACGTAGAGGTCGACCTTGACGAGCACCTTGATCTCGATGCCGTCGCGCAGCGTGAGCGGTGACTCGCCGCTCGCGAGTGCCGGCAGCAGCCGTTCGGCCGTGCTGCCGAACAGGGCCACCTCGACGGCAGCGAGCGCGCGCGGTTCGCCTCGGGCCTTCTCGACGAGCTGGAAGAAGCGATGCTGGCGGCCCGCGCTCTTGTCGAAATCGACGATCTCGCCGGTGATCCAGAACGACTCCGGGAACTGCTGACGCAGTCCATCGCGAATCCGCGCATTGAGCGCCGAGATCGACAGTGCAGGTGCTTGTTCGGCGGCGTTGCCGGGTGCTCCGACCGGTGCCTGCAGCGGCAGGGTCGCTGGGCGCGCGGCTGGACGCGCAGGCTTCGACGCGGCTGCCGGCATGGCTCGCAGCGTTCCCGCCAGCAACGACGGGATCTCGGGCGCGAAGTCGAACAGGTGGCGCGAGAACAGGGAGAAAACCTGTTCGACATGCGCGGCCGGCACACGCCAGACCTTGCCCTTGGGATCCCAGCGGCGGCCGGGCAGCTCCTTCACCATCGCGACGAGGTCTTCGCGGTAGGAGAACCGGATCAGCAGGCTGCTACCGTCCGGGTCGAGTTCGACGGAACCGGTCATCGGGCCGCGTTCATAGCGGATCGGCGGGGGCCGTGAGCACAGAAACCGCCGCGCGCGCGGCGGCGATGGCGGCGGCCATCGTGAGGGGACGTCCCGCCGCAGTACTGAGGTCGGTCATGATCTCGGGCGAGAGTCCGCAGGGGCGTACGGCGCGCCACGGGGCGAGGTCCATGGCGACGTTGATGCCGATGCCGTGCAGGTTGATCCAGTGCTTCACGGCAACACCGATCGACGCGAACTTCCGGTCGCCGATGAAGACCCCGGTACCGTCGACGGCAGCCTGGGCGTCGAGGCGGAATGCCGCGGCGACGCGGATGCCGAAGACCTCGAGGCGACGCAGCCAGTCGCGCACGTCGCGCTTGGGCAAGCGGACGATCGGGTAGACGACGAGCTGGCCAGGACCGTGGTAGGTGACCTTGCCACCGCGCTCGATGGCCACGATGCCTGGGCGGAGTTCGCTCACCTTGGTGGCGCGACCCGCGGTGTAGACCGGCTCGTGTTCGACGAGCAACACGCGGCCGGGGCTGCCGCGATGCACGGCGGCATGCAGGGCTCGCATGCGCTCCAGCACGGGCTCGTAGGCGACGCGACCCAGATCCTCGACTTCAGGAAGCAAGCGGGCAGACTATCGCCCTGTGGCTCTGGTCGTGACTGTCTGCTTCGCCGCCTTCCAACAACTCCAGGTCACCCCCGTACCGGCCGAGGTCGGGCAGGAGGTCGTCGTGCAGGCGCAGCAGGATGGTCGCCCCGTGGCGGGCTTGCAAGTCACCATGGCAGGACCGGAGGGCACGTCGCAGTCGGTCGGGGTCACCAGCCGCGAAGGCGCCGTCCGCTTTGTTCCAGTCGCCCCCGGTCAGTACGTCTTCACGGCGCAGATGGATGGTGTGCGGGTCCTGGCTCCGCACTCGGTGGTGCCACGACGTCGCTGGTGGTTGCTCGCGATCGGCTGCGTGCCGCTCGGACTCGCATTGCTGTGGAGGAACCTGCTGTGGAGCGACCTCAGCCGAGCACGCGTTCGACGTGGCTCTTGACGGTGCGGATGTCGACGTTCCCGGTGAAGCGATCCACTTCCTTGCCGTCGCGGAAGAAGATGCAGGTCGGCACGCTCATGATGCCGAGGCTCGCGGCCGCGTCCTGGGCGCTGTCGATGTCGATCTTGTAGACGTCCATCCGGCCCTTGTACTCGCCGGCCACCTTGTCGATCGTCGGCGCCAGCGCCTTGCACGGTTGGCACCAACTCGCGGAGAAGTCGACCAGCACCGGAATCTTGGCGGCCTGCAGGGTGCTCTGGAAGTTGGTGTCGGTGAGTTCGGTGACCATGTTCGGTTGGGTGCTTGCCCGGGTCTCGTCGCCGGGGGGGCGCCGTATTTTGGCCATCGCCAAGCCCAGTGCAAGGGTTCGACTCAAGTGGCGCAACCACCCTGTCGATCCGGTCGACAGCGGTGTCACGATCACAGGCATGAAGCTCGTTTCGGTTTCGATGCTGAAGAACGAGGAGTACTGGATCTGGTACGCCCTCACGTCCGTCGCGCCGCACGTCGACGAAATCCTCGTTTTCGACAACCACTCGGAGGACGACACTCCGGAGATCGTGCGCGGCATGTCCCATCTGGGCGACAAGCTCGTGCTGTTCGAGAGATTCGGTGGCGTCAGTGAGCAGGAGAACCGCGAGGCCATGCTGGCGCAAGCGCGGCGGCGCGGCGCTACGCACGTGCTGACGCTCGACGGCGACGAGGTCTACGCGGACGAGGTACTGTCGTTCTGTCGTCGCCTGCTCGAGGCGCACGAGCATTTCCCGGCACTGAACGACCCGCCGCGGAACCATGGCCGTCCATTCGATTCGACGCCGAGCGACGGGATCCTGGTGAAGAACATCGCCCTGCGGCCGATTTGTCCGGGGTTCGATGGACCGGGGACCTGTCGGCCCTGGGACTACCTGTCACCGGACACGGACCACAGTGCCTACAACTACCTCGCGCGCATCACGTCGTTGGCCAACCTGCGTGGCAACGGTCTCGAGTGGGGAAAGCACGGGTTCGTCGAGACCGGCGACGCCCATATCCAGTCTTCGCCGCGCACACTCTGGCTGCCCGGCATGTGGTTCCTGCACTTCTCCTTCCATCCGCGATCGAGCTTGCGTCGACTGGAATCGATGGCATGGCGGCGCCAGGTCGCCGACCACGGCAGCGTGCCGATCCACGCGCATGTGCATTGGCCCGCTGCGCTGCTGCGCCCGGACGGCCCCGGCAATCCGACCCTCGAGTCGTGGGGTGTCTCGGAGCCAGGACCCGGCAGGGAACGCAGTCGTCTGCACGATCTCGTGCGCACTGGTGCTTGAGATCGGCTTCTCGAGATTGCTCCTGATCGCGGCTTCAGCCCTCGCGACTGAGTGCCGCGATCAGGCGTGCGGTCGGGATGCCGTTCTGCATCGCGACGGTTTCGATCGAATCGTGCGGGTTGAAGCCGCAGTGGCTGCAGCCGCCGAGGTGGAAGTCGCGCATGAGGACCATGCCGAGCGAGGGGTCGGCGGTCAGGACCTCCAACATCGTGGTCTCTGGCGTGAATCGGCTCTTCTTTTGCGTGTTCGTCTGATTGTTCATGAGAGTCTCTCGGTTCATTCGGCGTTGAGGATGCTCACGCGCTGCGCGACCTTGCCGGCAATGTCGACCAGGGCGCGGGCGCTTGCAGATTCGGGGAATGCGATGGTGATGGGGCGGCCCTGGTCACCACCTTCCCGGACGGCG
>JAYUCN010000699.1:0-3620 GCA_043740335.1 Planctomycetota bacterium | reverse complement strand
GACCAGCACTTCGGCGACTCGGTGCCGCTGCACACCGCCGGGCAGCAGGTGCGCATCCGCATCGATCGCAACGGCATCCTGCGCGGTCGGGTACTGCTGCCGGAATGGGTGGCCGACGGCAGCGTGACGCTGACCTTGCGCCCGTTCGACGAGAGCCAACGCCAGCGCGAGACGCGGTCCGTCGGACTCGAGCGGCGCCGACGCGGTCGCTTCGTGCTCGAACCACTGCGGCCGGGCCGCTACGACGCCATCGTGACCGTGCGCAACCTGCGCGAGCCCCTGCTCGTGCTCCAGGATGTCTTCGTGCAGCCCGGCGAAGTGCGCGATGCCCGCCTGCAACCGCTCGACCTGACCCAGTCGCTGTTCCGCTTCCGGCTGCGCGCCGTCGACGCGAGCGGCCGCGACCTGCCGTTCGACAGCCCGATCCTCGCGCGCCTGCACCAGCAGGACGGCAGCGTCACCGAAGCGGGCTTCCGCTGGCAGAAGGGCAAGGCCGAGCTCATCACTGGCAGCTCCCTGGTCGATCTCGTCGTGTTCGCACCGGGCTGTGCGATCCGGCAACTGACCCTCGGCCCCGGCGACCACGACGTCTACGTGCAGCAACTGCGGCCCGCCCTCGTCGAAGTGCCGGGCGCCCGCGGGTTGTGCGGGCCACAGCGCAGAGTGCGCATCTCGGCGATCTTCGAAGGCGACACCGGCCTGCCGCAGTCGTTGGGCGGCATCGACCAGGGCACGGGCGACCGTTTCTCGTTCGCGCGCTGGGATCTCGGCAAGAGCAACGGTGCCTGGCTCGGTGTCACCGACACGGTCGAGATCCCGCTCACGCGCAGCGGCCGCTACGAAGTGCTGCTGCGTCCGCACGCCACCGACAGCGAACGTTCGCCGCAGGCTTCGATCTCGCTCGGTGTCTACGAACTGAGCGTCGACGGCTCGTCGTTCCTGCCCGTGCGCGTGCGGGTCGATGCCGCGGCGGTAGCGCAGGCGCTGCAGGCCCTCGACGAGCGCCAGCGCGCTGCCACCCAGCCCCGCGCGCGCTGAACCGCCTCGCGCGAACCTCGGAGGAACCGTCACGGCAATCACCGGCACGAACGCGCTGGCGCTGACGATCGGCGTGTTCTACGCGATCACGAACCCGGCGGCTCGGCCAGCGGTTCGCCGAAGCAGCGCGTCACGAGCGCCGTCCAGCCCGTCTGGTGCGAGGCGCCGCAGCCGCGCCCCGTGTCGCCGTGGAAGTACTCGTGGAACAGCACGAGGTCCCGCCACGCGGGGTCGTCGGCGAAGCGCCGGTCGGTCCCCGCGAACGGCCGCTGCCCATCGGCGCCGCGCCGGAACAACCGCGTCAGCCGCTGCGCCAGTTCATCGGCGACCTGTTGCAGCGTGAGGCGGCGCCCCGAGCCGGTCGGACACTCGACCGTGAGCTGATCGCCGTAGAACCGCCCGTAGCGTTCGAGCGCCTCGATCAGCAGGTAGTTCAGCGGCATCCAGATCGGCCCGCGCCAGTTGCTGTTGCCGCCGAACATGCCCGACGCACTCTCGCCGGGCGTGTAGTCGACGCGGTACTCCTGCTTGTCGGCCGTGAACACGAACGGCTGGTCACGATGCACGGCCGACAGCGAGCGCACGCCGTACGGTGCCAGGAACTCGCGTTCGTCGAGCAGGTAGGCGAGCACGCGCTCGAGTTGTTCGCGCGACGGGATCGCCAGCAGCGCCGACGACTGTTCGCCGTCGCCGCCGAAGCTCACGTGCGACGCGAGGTCGCGCTCGTTGGCGAGGAACCAGCGCAGACGCTTGTCGAAGCCGCGCAGCCGCCGGATCGTCGCCAGCGGCAGGATCTCGACCGCGCACAGCGGAATGAGCCCGACCAGCGACCGGATGCGCAGCCGTTCCGTCTTCTCGCCGAGGTGGATCTGGTCGTAGTAGAAACCATCCTGCTGGTCCCACAGCCCGCTGCCGCCGACCGTGTTCATCGCGTGCGTGATCGCGACGAAGTGCTCGAAGAACTTCGAGGCGACGTCTTCGTAGGCGGGATCGTGGCACGCGAGTTCGATCGCGATGCTGAGCATGGTCGAGCAGTAGAACGCCATCCAGGCGGTGCCGTCGGCCTGTTCGAGGTGGCCGCCGGTCGGCAGCGGCTGGCTGCGGTCGAACACGCCGATGTTGTCGAGGCCGAGGAAGCCGCCGCCGAACACGTGCTTGCCCTGCAGGTCCTTCCGGTTCACCCACCACGTGAAGTTCAGCAGCAGCTTGTGGAAGGCGCGCTGGAGGAAGGCGTGGTCGCGCTGGCCGCGCGTGCCGGTCATCTTGTAGACGCGCCAGCAGGCCCACGCGTGCACGGGCGGATTGACGTCGCCGAAGGCGAACTCGTAGGCAGGGATCTGCCCGTTCGGCGCCATGTACCATTCGCGCAGCAGCAGCAGCAGCTGGTTCTTGGCGAAGTTCGGATCGAGCTTCGCGAACGGCAGCATGTGGAAGGCGAGGTCCCACGCCGCGTACCACGGGTACTCCCACTTGTCCGGCATCGACACGATGTCGCGGTTGTAGAGGTGGGCGAAGTCGGAGTTGCGGCCGCTCTTGCGCTGCTTGGGCGGGGCCGGCTGCGACGGGTCGCCCGCGAGCCAGGTGCGCACATCGAAGTGGTAGAACTGCTTGCTCCAGACGAGTCCCGCGTAGGCCTGGCGCTGGATCGCGGCGGCCTCGGCGTCGACCTCGGTGCCGATGACCTCGGCGTAGAACTCGTCGGCCTCCTCCTTGCGGGCGGCCATCACCGTGTCGAACGCGCTGCCGAACGCCTGCTGCGCGTGCTGCGACGACGGCCGCAGGCGCAACCGCAATTGCACGGAGCCGCGCGCCGGAATCTCGTAGACGCAGTGGAACGCGACCTTGCTGCCCGTGCGCGCCGGGTTGCAGCCCGTCGTGTTGCCGCGCACGACGTGTTCGTGGAACGCGTCCTTGACGAACGTCAGCGGATCGCCGCTCTTGAACAGGCGCCGCGTGTTGGTCTCGTTCTCGGTGGCGAGGATGGAGCGGCATTTGCCGCCCTCGGGTTCGTCGAGTTCGAGCGAGAACGACGGCAGGTCGGCGCCGTTGGCGACGAGCCGCCGATCACCGTCGGCGACGATGACGCCTCGCGGCCAGTAGCCTTCGCCGCTGCGCCCCCACGCCCAGGTGTTGCGGAACCAGAGCTGCGGCAGCACGTGCAGTGTCGCCGCGTCGGGACCGCGGTTGTGCACCGTGAGCTGCACGAGGATGTCGTCGCCAGAGGCCTTGGCGTAGGTGACGAGCACGTCGAAGTAGCGGTTGTCCTGGAACACGCCCGTGTCGACGAGTTCGAACTCCGGCTGCTCGCGGCCGCGTGCCTTGTTCTCGGCGGTGAGGCGCGCGTACGGGAACGCCGCCTGCGGGTACTTGTAGAGGGCTCGCAGCCACGACGCGGTCGGCAGCGCGTCGAGGTAGAAGTACTCTTCCTTGACGTCCTCGCCGTGGTTGCCTTCAGGGCCGGCGAGGCCGAACAGGCGTTCCTTGAGGAACGGGTCCTTGCCGTTCCAGAACGCGAAGGAGAAGCACAGACGGCACTGGCGGTCGGTGATGCCGAGCAGCCCGTCTTCGCCCCAGCGGTAGGC
>JAYUCN010000698.1:0-8833 GCA_043740335.1 Planctomycetota bacterium | reverse complement strand
CGACGTGGCGCGCGATCCGCACGCCGTGGTCGCTCGAATCGGGCGGCGAGGGCTCGGGCCTCTGGAAGTCGATCGATGGCGGCGACACGTGGTTGCCGCTGCATGGCAAGCCCGGACTCCCCAAGGGCATGCTCGGCATCAGCGGCATCGCCGTGTGCCCTTCGTCGCCCAAGCGCGTCTACGCGCTCATCGAAGCCGAGGACGGCGGTCTGTTCCGCAGCGACGACGCCGGTGCCACCTGGACGCGCGTCAACGAGGAACGTTCACTGCGCCAGCGCGCCTGGTACTACACGCGCGTCTACACCGATCCGAAGGCGGAGGACACCGTCTACGTGCTCAACGTGCAGTTCCACAAGTCGACCGACGGCGGCAAGACGTTCACGACGATCGACCAGCCGCACGGCGACAACCACGACCTCTGGATCGACCCGCAGGATCCTGCGCGCATGATCGAGAGCAACGACGGCGGCGCCTGCGTGACGAACGATGGCGGCAAGACGTGGTCGCCACAGAGCAACCAGCCCACGGCCCAGTTCTACCGCGTGACGACCGACGACGCGGCTCCCTACCGCATCTACGGCGCGCAGCAGGACAACAGCACCGTGCGCATCAAGAGCCGCAGCCAGGGCAGCGGCATCGGTGCCGGCGACTGGGAAGGAACGGCCGGCGGCGAGAGCGGTTGGATCGCGCCGAAACCCGGCGATGCCGAGATCGTCTTCGGCGGCAGCTACGACGGCTACCTCGTGCGGCACGACCATCGCACGGGCCTGTCGCGCAGCGTCAACGTATGGCCCGACAACCCGATGGGGGACGGGGCGGCGAACCTGCGCTATCGCTTCCAGTGGACCTTCCCGATCCTGTTCGCGCGCCACGAAGCGAACGTGCTCTACACGGCGGCACAGATGCTGTTCCGCAGCGCCGACGAAGGCCACACGTGGACGGCGATCAGCGGCGACCTCACGCGCAACGACAAGACCAAGATGGAGTCGTCGGGCGGTCCGATCACGAAGGACAACACGAGCGTCGAGTACTACGGCACGATCTTCACGGTCGACGAAGGGCGCGTGCCGGGAACGATCTGGTGTGGCAGCGACGACGGCCTCGTGCACGTGACGCGGAATGGCGGCACGACCTGGACGAACGTGACGCCGCCGCAGGCTCCCGAGTGGTCGCAGATCAATTGCATCGCCAGCAACCCGTTCCAGGATGGCGGCTGCTACATCGCGGCTGTGCGCTACAAGCTCGACGACTTCCGGCCCTACCTCTACGCGACCGACGACTTCGGCGCTTCGTGGCGCGAGATCACGGGTGGAATCGATGCGGCGTGGTTCACCCGCTGCATCCGGCCCGATCCCGTTGTGCCGGGCCTGCTCTACTGCGGCACCGAGCGCACCGTCTGGACGAGCTTCGACGACGGCCGCCGCTGGCAGCGACTCGAGCGCAACCTGCCGCGCGTGCCGATCACGGACCTCGTCGTCAAGGGCGGCGAACTCATCGCCGCGACGCAGGGGCGTGCGTTCTGGTCCTTCGACGGCCTGCCGCACCTGCGCCAGCTCGGCGCCGAGCAGGCACTCGAACCGCTGCACGTGTTCACGCCGGTGCCGGTCGTGCAGTTCCCGGGCAGCGACGAGGTGGTGCCGGGCCTCGGCCGCAATCCGGCGAAGAACCTGCGCGTGCGCTTCCACCTCGCGGGGCCGATCGACGAGGCCGTGAGCGAGCGCGTGGCGATCGAAGTGAAGGACTTCGATGCGCACGTCGTCTTCACGCGCGCGACCGATGCGAAGAAGGACGACGAAAAGCTCACCGTGAAGCGTGGCATGAACGAGGTCACCGTGACCTGGAAGACCATCGAGCCGAAGGTCCTCGACGGCATGATCCTCTGGAGCGGCAAGGGACGCGCGCCGCGTGCCGCACCGGGCGACTATGCGATCACCGTGACGTTCGGCGAAGTGACGCAGCAGGTGACGGGCCGCATCGAACCCGACCCGCGTGCGACGGCGACGGTCGCGGAGCTGCAGGCGCGCTTCCGGCTCGCCCGCGACGGCAACGACGCCATCACCGAGGCGCACGAGGCGATCACGACGATCCGTTCGCTGCGCACGCAGATGAAAACCGTCGTCGAACGCGCCGAGGGCGACGGCAAGACCAGACTCGAGGCCGAGCAGAAGCAGGTCGAGGAGGTGCTCACGGCGGTCGAGGAAGCGCTCTACCAGACCAAGAGCAAGAGCAGTCAGGATCCGCTGAACTACCCGATCCGCCTCACGGACAAGCTGCTCGGCGTCGTGGGCGCGGTCGATGGTGCCGAGTTCGGTCCGACCCAGGCCCAGCGTGAGGTGACGGCGCAGCTGGTCGAGGCGATCAAGTCGCAGCTCGCGCGTCTGGGCACCGCGAAGCAGGACGCGTTGGGGCGCTTCAACAAGCTCGCGCTCGAGCTCGCCGTGCCGCACGTGAAGTAGCGCCGTACTGCCGGTCGGTCGCGGAGCCTGTGCTTCCATTGGTCGTCGCCCGACGCGATGCGCGCGATCGCCGAGCACCGAGGCTACGACGTCGTCGTCTGCGACATCGACCCCGAGCACGGGCCCGACGGCCATCTCGTGCTCCGCTTCGCGAACGCGGCGAAGGCGGCCGCTGCGCGCGCCCGCGCGGCGCGGCCGATGCGACCCGGCACGGGCAGTCAGTTGCCCAGGTGCACGGGCCGCCGATCCAACTGCTCGAAACCTTTCCGCTCCTGCACCACCCGGATCGCCGCATCGAGCGGCACGCCTTCGATGCGCTGCATCTTGCCGCTTCTGGGCCACATGATCTCCAGGAACAGGATCCGTTGCGCGTCGCCGAGGCCGAGGTGGGCGCGCAACGGGTTGCCCCCGCTCGAAGCGCCGCTGCCGACGGTGCGATAGACGTCGCGCTCACCCAGAGGCCCGGTGATGCGGGCGCGGATGCAAGCACCGATGCCGAAGCGATTGTCGGTCACCCCGGTGAGGTCGACGGCGAGCCAATGGTTGGCGTTGCCGGGGTTTCTGAACAGCACGTCGCCGAAGCTGTCGTCGGGGTAGAAGCCACCGACCGACAAGGCGAGGTCGAGATCGCCGTCGTCGTCGAGATCGCCGAACGCGACGCCATAGCACTTCTGGAGGTGACCGACGCCGGCGGCCACCGTGACGTCGCGGAAGCGGTCGCCATTCAGCAAGAGCACGTTGGGGAAGAGGGCGGCAAGGTCGTGGGCGCCGGTGCCGATGTAGAGGTCGGGCAAGCCGTCGTTGTCGACGTCGCCGAAGTTCAAACCGGTCGCCATGATGGCGCGGCGGAGACCGCGGGCCTCGGTCACGTCGCGGAAGAACCCGGTGCCGTCGTTCTCGTACAGCTGTTGGGTCTCACCTTCGACGCGGCCGTCGATGTAGCAGGCCGCCGTCGAACGGATCTGCCACATGTGCGGACTGTAGGTGACGAAGAGATCGAGGTCGCCGTCGTTGTCGAAGTCGAGGAGGGCGGCCGGACCGCTTGCCCGCGGCGTGACGACGCCGCGGGTGTGGGCCTCGTCGGCGAACGTACCGTCGCCGCGGTTCATGAAGAGCCGGTTCGGAGCGCGCACGTTGGAGACGAAGAGGTCCGGGTAGCCGTCGCCGTCGACGTCGCCGAACACCGCCCCGATGCAACGGTGCGGGTTGTGGATCCCGGCGGCGTCGGTGGCATCGCGGAACTTTCCCGTGCCGTCGTTGAGGAAGAGGCGGCTCGGATACCGCTCGCGCCCGGCCGGGTCGTTCTCGCCCCCCGGGAAGTGGACCTCGCTCTCGTAGCCGATGAAGAGGTCGAGATCGCCGTCGCGGTCGACGTCGGCGAACGCCGCGGTGCGCGTCGGGGCCGCGATCTCGATGCCCGCGGCTTTCGTCACGTCGACGAAGTGTCCCGGCGCGTCCTGCCGCAGGAGCGAGTTCGGGAACTCCACCGCCGGGGAGAAGCCGCCACCGCGCAGGACCAGCACGTCCAGCATGCCGTCGCCGTCGACGTCCGCCTGCACGAGATTCACCCCGCCGAGCTGAAGGCCGAGACCAGCCTGCTCGCTCACGTCGGTGAAATGGCCGTTGCCGTCGTTCCGGCACAGGCGCAGTGCCTGGCCAGTGTCGAACTTCGCGGTGAGCACGTCGAGCCGGCCGTCCCCCGTGAAATCGTCGATCACCACGCTGCCGGCATGCCCGGCCCGAGCCAGACCGAGTTCGCGGCCCACGTCGACGAAGTGCCCCATGGGTGCCTCGGCGGCGAAGCGGGCCATCGGTATGCGACGGGCGGCAGGCACGGCAAGGGGCCAGGTGCCGAGCGCCATGTGGGCGATGTTCAGGAGCCAGGTGGCCTCGAGGCGAAGCTCGCTCTTCGGCATCGCCAACAGCCGCTCGAGGATCGCGCGCGCGGCGTCGGCTCCCTCCTTCTGCGTGTGCACGGCACGTGGCGACAACGGCATGATGCAGCTGTCGACATTGTGGTGCGCGATGCAGTTCTTCTTCTCGGCGTCGCGGAAGTGCGCCGCCGCCAACCGGAACAGCACTTCGGGCAGCAAGGCGCCGTGCTCGGCCATGTTCGCTTCGACGAGTGCCTCGCACTCTTCGAGCAGCTGGATCGTCTCGGCGAGTTCTCCCACGCGCACGGTCGCCTGAGCGAGGCTCCAGCGCGGGCCGAATCGTTCGAGGAACGGTGCGTCGTCGCGGACCCGGCTCAGCTGTTGCCGCAGGTCGTCGAGGCAGTGCTTCGACAGGAAGATGTTCTGTTCGTCCTTCTCCACGTCGTCGTGGATGCGGCGCAGCCAGATCTCCTTCTCGGAAGCGTTCGCGGGGAGCGGCGGCAACGGGGCCGTGCCGAGAGCACAGCAGGAAGCGGGCTGCTGCGGCTCCTGGCCGGGTGCCGCGCCGGCCATGGCAAGGACGACACTCGTGACAAGGCAGCGGAACTTTGGGACTCGGGCGTCGATGGACACAGTGAGGAGAGGGTACACCGAACAGTCGAGGTGCAGGGACGCGCCGGCTTCGGCAGTCCCAAGATCGATCTCGCGGCTCCATCGCCTTGGCGCCATCGGGCGTTCACGTACGAGGGCAGCCTCGGCAACTGGCCGTGAGTTGTTCCTCGACCAACGGTGTCGCTGAGCCGCGGATCTTGTCGAGCGGCAGCTCCCGCTTTTTCAGGTTCGCGCTCGAACTCGCCGTGCCGCACGTGAAGTGGGGGCACGCGGATCACAGCTTCTGCAGGATGTCGTACGCGGCCGACTTGTAGAGCGACGCCAGCGTCGGGAAGTTGAAGACCGTGCGCAGGAAGTAGTCGATCGTGCCGCCGTAGTGCATGCACGCCTGCCCGAGGTGCACGAGCTCTTCGGCCGTCTCGCCGACGATGTGCACGCCGAGCACACGGCGCGTCGCCGGATCGGCGAGCAGCTTGAGGCGACCGCTGGTGTCGCCGATCAGATGGCCGCGCGGGTGCTTGGCATAGGCGCCGATGCCGGCCATGTAGGGAATGCCCTGCTCGCGCAGCTGCGCCTCGGTCTTGCCGACCATGGCCACGCTCGGAATCGTGTAGAGACCGTACGGCAGCAGCGGGTAGGGCAGCGAATCGTCGAAGGGCAGCACGTCGGCGCGTCCCGCGAGCTCGCCGCGAAAGGCGTGGCCGATGGCGGCGCGCCCTTGCTCCATCGAGGTCGACGCGAGGGCCGGGAAGCCGATCACGTCGCCTGCGGCGTAGACGTGCCCGACCGACGTGCGGAAGTGTTCGTCGACGACGGGGCGGCCGTGGCGGGCGAGCACGATGCCGAGGCGATCGAGACCGAGCTCCTCGGTGTTCGCGAGGCGGCCGCCGGAGACGAGCACGGCGTCGGCCCGGATCTCTGCCCCGGTGCTGGTCACGAGGCGCAGCCCCCCGCTGCCTTCGACGCGGCACTCCGTCACCTCTTCGCCGAGTCGGATCGTCGTGCCGCGCGCACGCAGTTCGCCGAGCAGGTGTTGGCTGACGTCGTCGTCCAGGACCGCGAGCAGGCGGTTGCGCTGTTCGATGACGTGCACGTCGACGTCGAGCGCCGCGAACATGGACGCGAACTCGATGCCGATGACGCCGCCGCCGACGACCGCGAGTCGCTTCGGGATGCCAGGCATCGACAGGATGGTGTCGGCATCGAAGACCCCCGGCGATCCCCACGGCACGAACGCGGGCTTGCTCGGCCGCGATCCCGTCGCGATCACGATGATGGCGGCGTCGAGCTCGCGGGGTGGCGACCCCTCACGGTCTACCGCGAGCCGGTGTGCGTCGACGAAGCGCGCGCTGCCGTGGATCCACTCGATGCGATGCTTCTCGATGCTGGCCTTCACACCTTGGTAGTGGGCGTCGCAGACGAGGTCGACGGCGTGCAGCAGGTTGGCCATTTGGAGCTGCTGCCGCGGCACCGGTGCGAGCACGTCCGCGAGCCGGCGCGCGGCGCCGCGGTACACGAGTGCGCTCTCGCGCAGGATCTTCGAGGCGAGGCCGCCGCTGCCGCAGGCGCCACCGAAGCGGGCGGCACGCTCGACGAGCGCGACCTTCTTGCCGAGGTACGCGGCCTTGGTCGCGGCCTTCTCGCCGGCTGGACCGGCACCGATGACCGCCACGTCGAACTCACAGTCCTGCACGCGGTCGAGTCTATCCCGGCCGCGTCATCCGCCGCGAGCGTGCACTCGCTCTCGCCGTGGCGCACTTGCAGTGTGGCCATGGCCGTGATCCGCAGCCGTGTGTGTTGGCTTCGGTCACGAACCCGGCATCGCGGGTGGCGACAGCAGATCCGGCGAGGCAGACAGCAGCGACCCGATGTTGTCCTGTGCGAATGCCACCGCCGCGTTGCGCACGCGGAACAGGTAGATCATGCCTTCCGCCTGCTCGAACACCTCGAGCTGCGAGCGGAAGTACCGGTGCAGGACGAATGCGCCGATGGCCAACGAAGCTGCGACCGGAACCAAGCGGGGCAGGACCTTGCCGATCTCGTCGAGCGGCAAAGCTGGCAGTGAGAAGCGGCGATTGGGGTCTGCGAAGCCTCGAACAACGCCCCATCCGAAGAGCGCCAGGACTGCCAGGACGACCATCCCTCGTTTCCCCTCGCACATCGCGCACAACGGCACCTGCAGACGGCTCGTTCCGACGCCGGATCCCGGCTGCATGCCTTGCTCGGTGCAGATGTCGACCTTCTCCTGGGACGAGGCCGGTCGCAGTCCGCACCGACAACAAAGATCAGGGAAGCGAGGCAGCTGGCCGGCTCGCAGCACGACCTTGTACCACTTCGCGGGCTTGCGCCACCGTTCGAGGAACAACCAGCCGCGGATGCCGAGCCGTTCGGCGGCGTGGCGATCCATCAACCGCGGATCTTGTCGAGCGGCAGCTCGCGCTTGTTGAGGTAGAAGTCGAGCCGTTCGTATTCCTTGTGCGACTTGCGTTCGGCGACGTCGGCGGCCGTCTTCGGCGGCGGCACGATGACCTTGTCCCCGGGCTTCCAGTTCACGGGCATCGCACACGCGTGCTTGTCGGCGGTCTGCAGGCCCTCGATGACGCGCAGCAGCTCGTCGCAGTTGCGGCCGACGTTCATCGGGTAGTAGACGAGGGCGCGGATCGTGCGCTTGGGATCGATGAGGAACACCGAACGCACCGTCGCCGTGGCCGAAGCGCCCGGATGCAGCATGCCGAACGCCATCGCGACCTTCATGTCGAGGTCGGCGATGAGCGGGTACTCGATCGACACGTTCATGATCGATTTGAGGTTCTCGATCCATGCGAGGTGGCTGTGCACCGAGTCGATGCTGAGGCCCAGCAGCTTGCAGTTGAGCTTGGCGAACTCGGCACTGCGCTTGGCGAACTCCGTGAGCTCGGTCGAGCACACGGGCGTGAAGTCGGCGGGATGGCTGAACAGCATGATCCACTTGCCGTCCTGCCACTTGCTGAGCGTGAGTTCGCCCTGCGTCGAGATCGCCGTGAAGTCGGGAGCGGCATCGCCGATCCGCGGGATGCCACCGGTCGTGTTGCACTGTTCCATCGGTCGTTCGGGGTTGCGGCGCGGTTGCGCCTGGGGTGGGGTGGATGAGGTCACAGGGAAAGCTGCGAGCCAGGCGGCCATGCCGCCTTCGAGGTCGCTGAGGCCGTCGTAGCCGTGGCGAAGGGCGAGGCTCGCCGCGATCGTGGAGCGGTAGCCGCTGCCACACTGGAAGACGAGGGCGCGGCCGCGCGGCAGTTCGGCAGCGCGCGCGTCGAGTTCGGGCAGCGGCAGGTGCAGGCTGCCCGCGATGCAGCTCTCGGCGCGTTCACAGGCATCGCGCACGTCGACGACGAGCGGCGGCTGTGGCGTTTGCAACTCGGCGGCCAGGGCCTGCGGGCTGAGGCGTCGCACGCGGCGGGACTCGGCCGCGTTCGCGAGTGCTGCAACGTCATCGGCCGCGAGGTAGCCGCGAACCTGGTCGAGCCCGACGCGACCGAGCCGCAGGGCCGCCTCGCGTTCGCGCCCCGCCGGGGCGACGAGTACGAGCGGACGGTTGCCATCGACGACGATGCCAGCCCAGCTCGCGTAGCGGCCGTCGATCCCGACGTTGATGCTGGAGGCGAGATGTCCGGCGGCGAACACGGACGGACTGCGGGCGTCCAGTACCAGCATGCCCTGCTGCTGGCACGCGAGCACTTCGGTCCGCGCCATCGGGCGCAGGTTCGCGAGGGCGTCGTCGAGCGTGGGCCGCAGCCGATGGTTCTGTTCGGCGGCACGGCGGAAGTACGAAGGTGCTGGCGGCAGATCCGCGACCGCGAGCTCGACGAACTGTGCTTCGCTCATCGGCTGCAGCATGGGGTTGCTCTTGCG
>JAYUCN010000697.1:0-3638 GCA_043740335.1 Planctomycetota bacterium | reverse complement strand
ATGCGCGCGCCGCGTCAGGTGGAACAGGTCGAGGTGCATCGCCGTCAGCACGGGGGCCTTGATCTTGTGCACGGCCAGACGCGCGGCGATGCGGTGGCGGTCGAAGCTCTTGCCGACGAACGTGACCGGCACCGGAAACTGCGCGAGGCGCAGCGCGACGTGGTGCAGCATCGCCGGCTCCTCGCCGAAGTCGCGCAGGAAGAGCTGCTCGATGACGAACTCACTGCCGCGGAAGAACGCGAGCCCGTAGGCGAACACGACCGTGCCGGCCCCACCCGCGAGACCCGTCGTCTCGGTGTCGAGGAACAGGCACTGCGCCGCATCGAGCGTCGTGAACGCGCGATCCTTGGCGAGCGTGGCGAGCCGTTCGCCGTCGAGCCTGCGCGCCGCCGCGAGCGGCACCGTGCCGTGCACGAAGTCCGCGGCGTAGCGAAGTTCCCGCCGCCACATCGGCCCGTGCGCTGTCAGCATCTCCTCGCCCGGTGGCAACTCCACGACGACCCGTGGCGTCGCTGCGAACTGCCCGAGCCGCCGCTGCAGGAAGCCGCGCAGTTCGGCATCGCGCGTTGGCGACTCCATCGCGCGCGGTGGGCCACCGACACGGAAGGCACGCCGCAGCTTGTCGCGATCGGGTGCTACCACGCGGCCTCGTTGCGGAGCATGCCCTGCAGGATCGCCACCGCGACACCCTTGCTGCGCCCGCCGAGACTCGCGTGCGGACCGACGCAGGACGGACAACCGCTGCGGCACGCACACTTCTGCACGAGTGCCAATGCCGCGGCCAGGATCTCGCGGTGCACGTGGAAGATGCGCTCGGCAAGGCCGACGCCGTTCGGCACGCGGTCGTAGAGGATCAAGGTCGGCGCCTCGAAGTGCGGCTGCAGCGCTTCGGCGAGCACCTTCACGTCGCCGGGATCGACGCGCACGAACAGCGGCACGAGGCCCTGCAGCAGTTCACCCACACCCTGCAGACAACTCCCTTCGCCGCCCTTCTTGAGGCCGAGCCGCGCCACGAGCTCGGGCTTGAGCACGAGCGCACACGCTTCGGTCTCGAACTCCTCGGGCGGCAGGTTGATCTCGCCGATGCCGACGTTCTCGCGCGTATAGAACTTGATCTTCTTGAACGCCTTCGCGAGCGTGCTCACGTGCACTTCGCCGCGGTGCGCTGCGTAGCTGCCATGATCCTGCTGTTCGTCGAGGTGCAGGATCTTGACCTCGGTCTCGGTGTCGGCTTCGGTGTAGAAGTCGGCGTCGATGCGGCGCACGAACGCACGCCGGTCGGCGTAGTCGAAGCGCTCGACGAGCCACGTGTCGCCCTGGTGGCCGTAGATCGCGCCCTGGTAGACCTCGGTGATGGCCGACGGCCGGTCGATCTCGGCGAGGATCGTGCGCGACTCGACGTCCTGGATCGTGACGTTGTCCATGTCGGCCGCGGTGAGGCTCACGCCTTCGGCCGGATACGTGCGGTCCGCGTAGTGGAAGCGCCCGCCCTGGTGCACGAGCACGCCGAGGTCGTGCGTGAGGAACTCGAGCACCTCGCGGGTGCCCGGCGCCTGACCGAACGCCTCGTCTTCGTCGAACGGCAGTTCGAACGCCGCACAGCGCACGTGGTTCGTCAGGATGATCGCGTTGTCGGGATCGATGCTGACCGCGTCGTGCTTTGTGTCGAACAGATAGCCCGGGTGCTGCATGAGGAACTGGTCCATCGCCGCACTGCGCGCGACGAACACCACCACACTCTCCTGTGTGCGCCGGCCGACGCGACCGGCGCGCTGGAACGTGCTCGACACCGTGCCCGGGTAGCCGACCAGCACGCAGACGTCGAGGCTGCCGATGTCGACGCCGAGTTCGAGCGCGTTGGTCGAGACGACGGTGCGGATCGTGCCGTCGCGCAGGCCCTTCTCGATCTTCCGGCGCAGGTTCGGAAGATAGCCGCCACGGTAGCCCGCTACGCGCTCCTGGTCGATGTGCTTCTGCTTGCAGTCGTCGCGCAGGTACTTGAGCAGGACCTCGGTCTGGTTGCGCGAACGCGCGAAGAAGATCGACTGCAGCTCGCTCTGCACGAGCATGCCGCCGAGCTGGCGCGCGGCTTCGCTCGCGGGTACGCGCAGGCCCGACACCGCGGACACCACCTTCGGGTTCAGGAACACGTAGTGCTTGGCCCCGCGCGGACTGCCGTCCTGGTCGATCGTGCGCACCGGGCGTTCGAACAGGCGACGGCCGTGTTCGCCCGCATTGCTGACGGTCGCCGAAGCACCACAGAACACGGGGTTGCTGCCGTAGTGCCGGCAGATGCGCGACAGGCGGCGCAGCACGTTCGCCACGTGCGAACCGTAGATGCCCGACAGCGTGTGCAGCTCGTCGACGACGACGTAGCGCAGGCCCGTGAACAGGCCCTGCCACTTCGTATGGTTCGGCAGGATGCCCGCGTGCAGCATGTGCGGGTTGGTTAGCACGAGCGTGCCGCGTTCGCGCAGCACCTGGCGCACCTGAGGTGGCGTGTCGCCGTCGTAGACCGCCACCGTGAGGTCGTTGGAGCCCGTGGCAGCGAGCAAGGTCTCGAGGTCCGCCATCTGGTCGCGTGCGAGCGCCTTGGTCGGATAGAGGTAGAGAGCACGCGCGTCGAGGCCATCGCGCAGCAGCGCGTCGAGCACGGGCAGGTGGTAGGCGAGCGACTTGCCCGATGCCGTCGACGTCGCGAGCACGACGTCTTTGCCGGCGTGCAGCAGGTTCGCCGCTTCGGCCTGGTGGCTGTAGAGCTCGAGGATGCCGCGCACCTGCAGTGCCTGCGCAAGCGACGCATGCAGCCAGTCGGGGAACGGCGTCATGCGCGCGGGTCGCGGTTCCGTGCGATGGCAAGCGTCAACGGTGCCCGGGCCGTCGTCGGCGCCCGCGCGCAGCCGACGAACGAAGTCGCTCAGGTCCATGGCCGGACCTCGTGCCAGTACCCACCCATGCGCGCGATGCTACGCGTAGCCCGAACGGAAACCAAACGTGGCGCGCTATCGCGCCGCGAGCCGCGCCACCAACACCGCGTGGGCCGGATCGGCAGCACCGCGATCCACCACGGCCTGCAGCGTCTCCAGGTCTCCGCGCAAGAGGGCCGACACGTCGAGCCAGAGACCGGGGAACACACGGCCCTTCAGGAGACCGCCGCGATCCGGCTGCTGGCGCACGTACACGCCGCCTTCCAGTACGAACCAGTCGACCTGGCCATCATCGACGCGGTGCACGAGGTACTCGAGCACGCCGTTGCGTCGGTAGACGGCGAGCTTCTGGTGCAGGTCGTAGCTGACGCTGCTGGCGGCGACTTCGACCACGAGTTCGGGTGGGCCTTCGAGGTAGCCGTCGCTGGTCACGCGAGAACCACCACCCGCACGTGCAGGCAGGCGCAACAGCAGGTCTGGTTGCGGTTCGTTGTCGAGATCGAGGCGCAACGTGCAGTTGCCAGCTCCCGCAAGACCCGGCGTGCACACCTCGTAGAAGCCGAACCAGGCTGACAACAGGTGCTCTGGACGACCATGTTGTTCGTAGCGGACGGGGGACCCCATGTAGACGACTCCTTCGATGAGTTCGGCCTTCTTCAGGTCCGGCATCGCGGCGTAGCGCCGTTCGAACTCGTCGCGCGTGAGCTTGTC
>JAYUCN010000696.1:0-8846 GCA_043740335.1 Planctomycetota bacterium | reverse complement strand
GCGATCTGCGACAAGATCCGGCTCATCGCCAACACGCTCGACTACGTGCCCGACGAACTGCAGGGTCTCGAGCGAGCGCTCGCGGACACGTACTACTGCAACTTCTCGGTGTTCCAGAGCGCGCCCGATCATTGGGCCGTGAAGCAGCTGTTCCCGACGATGCCGATCCATCGCCTCGGCGAACGTCCGGCGCGCCGCGCGATCCTCGCCGACCTCACGTGCGACAGCGACGGCAAGGTCGACAAGTTCATCGACCTGCGCGACGTCAAGAGCGTGCTCGAGGTGCATCCGATCACGCCGGGCAAGCCGTACTACATCGGCATGTTCCTCGTCGGTGCCTACCAGGAGATCCTCGGCGATCTGCACAACTTGTTCGGCGACACCAACGCGATCCACATCTCGATGGACGACCAGCACGGCTACCGCATCGAGCGCGTCATCGAAGGCGACTCGGTGACCGAGGTGTTGAGCTACGTCCAGTACGACAAACAGGACCTCATCCGTCGCATGCGCGGCCGCCTCGAGAGCGCCGTGCGCGCCGGCAAGGTCAACATCAAGGAGTCCGCGCTGCTGATGCGGCGCTACGAGGAAGGGCTGGCCGCGTACACCTATCTGACCGACGACGACCTCGAGACGAGCAGCCGGGACCAGATTCCGTTCCAACCCCAGAGTGCCCAACCCCAGAGCGCGGTACCGTCACCGCCAGCCGATCCGGCGTCGCTGCACGTGCCGGTTCCACCCGCTTGAGTTCCCCCGTCGCGTCTGGCAGTGTCGCTTCTGGCAGCAAGAGCAGTAAGACAAGTCAGCACTGTGCGTTCCGCAACGCCAACCATGAAGTCTCCGTATGCACGCTGCAGTCTTCGTCGATTTCGAGAATCTGTTCCTCTCGCTGAAGGGCCGTGAGGAGCTGACCGGTCACCGCATCCGCGATCTCTGCCTCGGCATCCTCGAGCACCTGAAGGCGAGGCTGCAAGCCGACAAGGCGCCGATGGTCCTGGGTCGCTCGTACGCAGCCTTCGACACCTACCCTGGCATGGAGGTCGCCCACGACCTCGCCCTCATGGGGTTCGATCCGCAGTACGTGCTGGTCGGGCACGCAGGCAAGAACTCCGCCGACGTCCAGCTCGCCTGTGATGTCTGCCGCGTGCTCTACCGACGCCCCGACATCGATGCGATCGTGATCGTCTCCGGCGACCGCGACTTCATCCCGATCGCGCGCCAGGTGCTCGAGGAGAACCGCGAACTGCGCGTCGTCGCGATCCCCGACAGCACGAGCGGCGACCTGCGCATGCGCGTGGGTGGCGAGCGCTTCTGGAACGCGCTGGAGCTCATCGGTGCCGAAGGGCAGAACCACCAGCGCGCCAGCGCGGTTGCCGGGGACGCCAGGCCAGCCACCACGGCCGCCGAACTGGAGGTGACCACCGATGGGGCAACGACGCCGCCAGCTGCCGACAGCAATGGCCTCGCTGTGCCCGTCGACGGGAACGGCCGTGCGGAGCGCGACAAGCATCCGCGGGCCGCCATCGTGGGACACATTCCCGTCACCTGGCGCACGGCCGATGAGTTGACGCCGGACGCCGCCGTCGGCGAGAGACTGCAGCAGTGCATCGAGCTGATCCTGCGCGCGCAGGTCCGCCACGGCAGCCACGAGGTGTGGCTGTCGCCATTCCTCAAGGGCCCGATGAGCCAGCACTTCAGCGGTCTCGTGCATCCCGAACGGCGCGCGCTGGTCAACGAGCTGCGTCATCGCGGTGTGATCCGGATCGAAGAACGAGAGAACCAGTACGCCGACCATCCCTACTCCGTGATGGTGCTCGACCAGGGCCATCCACTGGTCGTCCTGGCTGCTGAACGCGCCAAGAAGCGCGACGAGAACAAGTGACCCCGCCCGCTGCATGAACCACCGAACTCCGCGCATCGTCTCCCTCGGCTTGCTGTTCCTCGGGGTCGGGTTCCTGGGAGTCGGCGCGCCACTCGCGGGCCAGTCGTTCGTCGACCTCATCGATTCGCGCAACGTGGTGCAGCCCTACGCCTCGGTGTTCCAGGTGGAGGGCGGGGTCATCGGCACGACGGCCTCCAACTTGAACAGCGAGGTCGGGAGCATGCGACCCGCCGAAGGCAACGGCAGCCGCGGCCTCGACGACCAGATCAGCTGGGACGCCCGCGCGTACTTCCGCGACGAGGCGTTCGGCTCGCGCCGCGGCACGCTCGAGGCCTATGCGGGTCGCGACGGCATCTTCGCGGGCTACACCGACGGCAAACTCGTCGGCGATGACACGCTGACGCGGTTCGAGGTCCATGCGCGACCCTGGCAGTTCTATCGCGACGGCTTCTACAAGGACGGGGAACTCCAGCCGAACGGCTTCTACGACGGTGCCGACTACGAGGGCTACATCGGTTTTGGTCGTGAGGCGCAGCAGGGCCTCTACGTCGAGTTCGGGCCGTTCTACAAGCAGCTCTCGTTCCAGCGGTCGCGCCTCACCGACAACCCGTTCAATCCGCAGTTCACGATCCCGACCGACTACAACGCCTACGGTGGTCGCCTCTACCTCGAGCAGAGCACCGTGCAGATGGACCGTCGTCGCGGCCTGCCGCGCGACGGTTTTGCCGTCACGATCATCGGCGAGCGCGAGTGGAACGACAGCAGTGGGGCCTTCGGGCGGCCCGGCATCTTCACGACGGAACTGCCGTCGGCAGTCTGGCGCCTGCGCGGGCGGCTCGAGTGGTACATCCCGGGGTCGGAAACCGCGATGTGGGAAGTGTTCGCCAACGGTGGTTGGAACGACGAGAAGGATCGCGTGCAGAACTTCGAGGCGCAGCACCCGCTCGGCAACCAATGGGCCGATGCCCAGCTGCGATTGCGTTTGCACCTCGGCCAGTCGATGACGCTGACACCGTTCTTCCAGGCGCAGTATTCGCGTGTGCTCGATGAGAACGGCGGTGGGTCGTCGAAGGACTTCTTCTTCGGCGGCGGCGTCGAGAGCTACCTGCACTTCAGCGAGGCGGTGTCGCTGCACGCGTGGTACTCGTATGTCGACAACGAGAACCGGCCGTCGATCCGTGTCGACGAGGACGTGCACGGCGAGCAGATGTTCTACCTCGGCATGGTGCTGCGGCTCGGTGCCACGCGGCGTTGAGGCGTTGAGCTTCTACAGCCAAGAATCGTGAACGGCGCGGCTCCTCGCCTCACGGCGCCGAGAACTTCGGCACCCACTTCGAGAACACCGTCTCGACCCGATTCTGACCGTCGTCCTGCGTCGTGAGGCGCCGGAACGGCGCCCGCAGGCCCCCCGTGCTCCGGTAGTCCGACCACGCATCCTGCAGATGCACACTGGTGCCATCCGGCATCGTCTCCCACACCTCGACCACGCGCACGAGGTGCGAGATGGTGTCGACGTGGATGCGCAGCCGGTCGAAGCGATCACCGATCGCCTCGAGCACCATGAGGTCGCGGTCGCCGACGTTGCGCTGGGCGACCGCACGGAACTGCAGCTCGTCAGCGGCGAAGGCCGCCAGCAGCGCCACCGGATGGCGCTGCATCTCACGGCGCAGGAACGCGGCTTGCCGCGAGTCCAGGATCTCCACCTTGTCACCGAGCTGCTCGGTCCACGTACTGCCCTGCAGCTGCGTCTCGATCTTGCTGCCGAGCAGTTCGCGGGTGCGCGCGAGCGTGCCGTCGGTCTGCCACACCACGCGTTCCGTGGCCGCGGGTGCGCGGTCGTTCGCCAGGCGTGCCTCGGCCTGCAAGCCGGCGAAGCGGCGCAGCAGCGAAGCCCCGCCGAGGGCTTCGATGGCCTGTTCGAGCCATGGCGTCACAGTCGCGGTCGAGGTGGACGCAGTCGCCGCCACGTCCGCTGCAAAGGCCTTTGGCAACACTTCGAACGCGTGCACGCCTTCGATGTCGGTGGGCAACTCGCCACCGATCACGATCGCCGCGGCCGGCAGCTTCAGGTAGTTGGCGGCCGTGACGCCCCAATCGAAGCTGCCCGGCTGGGCCAGGAACTGAAAGCGGGGTTCGAGGGCGGCGACGCTGGTGCCGCGCAGGCGGAGGCCGGTCTGGCTGCGCAGGTGCCTGGTGGCGTCGAGCTGGCCGAAGCGTGCGGTCAGCCTGGCACGGCGGAGCGCCAGTTCGAGTTCGGAAGGACCCGGCGGTATGTCGCGCAGGGACTGGCGCGCGAGCTGCAGCGTCTGCCATAGCCTGGTTGGTTCGTCGGCAGCAACGTCCGCCGACAGCACGATGGCGAGCGCGTCGGGTGTCTGCACGAAGTCGCTGTGCCAGCGCACATGACCGAGCCCCCGTTCGCGCTGCAGTTGTTCGAGACGTCCCCCAGCCCCGTCCAAGGTCAGGCAGGCATGCAGGGTCAGCAGGTCCGCGGCATCTGGCGTCGCGAGATCGGGCAGCAAGAGCACGAACGCGATCCTGCAGGTTGTACCGGGCTTGCCGGGGGCCCCGTAGACGGGAGCCCAGTAGAGGCCCGACGAGAAGCTGCGGTCGAGCACCGGCGCGGCTGTCGGAGTCAGCGCCGGTGGCGACCAACTGGCCAGACTGTCGTCGCCGCCCTTGCTCAAGGCCGCGGCGATCTGCGCGGGATCGCCCGGCACGTGCAACGCCAGGACGGAACGTTCGGGTCGGTGGAGGCGCGACTGGAACAGGCTGATCTCGCTCGGGTCCCGGTCGAGCAGCGAGGTGACGTAGGTGGCCGTGCCGGTCTCGCCCTGCAGCAGCACCTGCGCCATCGCCGTCGCCGGATCGCGGCGGATCGTCGCGCAGCGCTGCTGCACGAAGTCTTCGCGGATGCGCTCGATCTGGCTGCGCGATTGCGTCGGTGCCGCCAGCGCTCGGCGCAGTGCCGCCTGGGCCTGTTCCCAGTTGCTGCCCGGCACGCGCAGCAGGATCCAGGTGGTCAGCGGGCCGACTTCCCACTGCACCGTGCCACCGAGCTTCGCCATGGCCTGCACGAGACTCTGGCGGCCCTGACTCGGGTCGGCACCGTGGATGAGCACCTGGGCCGAGAGTTCCGCGAGGCCAGGTGCGACCAACAAGGCACCCGCGAACATGCCGAGCTGCAACTGGGCTTCGCTGCCGGGGGGGCTCGCGGTGATCGCCACCAGCAGCCCGTTGTCCAGCTTGGCCATGAGGGGTGCTGCTGCGGTCGCGGTTGCCACCGTTTCCTGGCGTTCTGCGACCGACGGCGCCTGAGGTGCGACGGGAACTGGGGCTGGCGGCGCGCCGCCACATGCGGCGAACAGGGCCATGGCCAGGACCACCGGATGCGTGCGAGGTCGTGTCATCGTCGGCCTTCCACCACGACCGGTTGATTGGCGAAGGTCTGCGCGAGCAGGGTCTGCATGGCGCGCGCGTCGATGCGTTCTGGCATGCGGGTGAGCTGGGTCTGCCGCGGCCACAGCACGGCTGCTGCCGCGAGTTCGACGGTCAGCTGGCGAGGATCGTCGGTCAGGTCGCTCCAGCGGCGCAGCATGGCCGCCAGCACGGGCTCCAACGAAGCCGGCGCCGGTGCCTGCTGGGCGGCGGTGCGGCACGCTTGCACGACGAAGTCGCTCAACGTGTCGGTTCCCTGCGGGTCGGTGACTTCGAGCAGCAGCAGACTCTGACCGTCGATGGTCGACGGCCAGGGAGCGAGGCACTGCACCCGGGCCTGACTGCGCCCGGCGCGCTGGAGGTCCTGGCCGATGCGGCTGTCGAGTCCACCACCGAGCCAATGCACGGCTGCCTCGAGCACGAAGCGATCGGCGATGGGTGGCAGGACCCAGGCGAGGGCGACCATCGGCACCAAAGCACCGGGCACGACCGAACGACGCAAGGCCTGGAACGGGCGCGGCCCAGGGTTCGTCGCTGCCGTGTACTTGCCCAGCCGCGTGCTCGTGAACACCGCGCCAAGGGTCGCGGTTGCCGCCGCTGCGTCGAAGCCGCCAAAGAGTACGTGCACCGTGCGCTCGGGTCGCTGCGTGGACTCCCAGACGGCCATGGCCCGGTCGCGCCGCGCGGCCGTGAGCAGCGGTCGCTCGAGATACCTGCCGGCCGGGTGGCTGGGCATGGCGAGGGCCAACACCTCGGCGCGCACCGCCGCGGCCGGGTTGCTGGCATGGTCGCTGCTGCGCCGGTCGAGGTCCTTGATCCACATCTGCGGCAGTTCGCGCAGCGCTTGATCTTCCCGTCGTTCGACCAGCAGTCGGCCGACATCGCCGATCGTGGTGGGCAGGGTCGTCAACAGGAAGATGCAGACCGGTTGCCGTTCGACCACCTCGGGTCGGTGCACGGGCAAGGCTGCGAGCACGCGCGGGAACGCCGTCGTGTCGCCCAGGGCGGTGGCCGCTTCGGTGCACTTGACCACGAGTGCTTTGGCGGCCGCGTCGCCGGGCTTTTGCAGCGCCTCCTGCAAGGCAAGGTCGAGGTCCGCGAGTGCCTGCCGTTCGCGCAAGGCATCGACGCTGCCAGTGTGCCAGGTGCCACCTGACGAAGCCCGTGCGACCGTGTAGGCGAGGCCTTCGAGGCCAGGCGGTTCGTCGGTCGCATCGACGAAGGTCGCGACGGCCCAATGCACATGCGGCACGCTCGCATCCGGAACGAGCAGGAACCGGCTGCCGTCCGGCGCGGTAAAGGCAACGGGCGCGGCTCGCGAACTCGTCGCCGAACTCGCCAGCGAGCCCGCAGGAGCCGACACCGCAGGATCCTGCGCCGTGAGGCCGGCAAGGCAGGTGCCGAGAACTCCGGCGATGGCTGCCGCAGCGATCGCGCGGCTAGGCCGAGGCGCCATCGCCACTGGCTTCCACGGCCTCGGAATGTTGCTGGCGGCCTGACCTCGGGCTGCAGACGCCGCGCTTGCTCGCCGCCACGAAGTCGACGATCTCGCGGCAGATGGGATCGCGATGCATGGCGCTCTGGCGCACGAGTTCGAGTCGTTGGTGCAAGGTGCCGGCACGCCAGAACAGTAGTCGGAAGATGCGCTTCACGAGAGCCTGCTGTTCTGCCGTGTAGCCGTTGCGATGCAGGCCCACGAGATTGACGGCGACGAGCTTGGCGCGGTCGCCCTGCACCGTCGCGAACGGCGGCGCATCGTGCGAGACCATCGCGCCTGCACCGACCATCGCCAACTTGCCGATGCGCGCGAACTGATGGATGCCGACCATGGCGCCGAGGATCGCGCGGTCACCGATGACCGTGTGGCCGGCGGCCATGGCCCCGTTCGTGAACACGACGTGGTTGCCGACCGTGGAGTCGTGGCCCACATGGGCGCCGACCAGCAGCATGTTGTGATCGCCGACCGTCGTGACTCCGCCGCCGAACGGCGTGCCGCCGTGGATCGTCACGTACTCTCGAATGCGGTTGTGGGAACCGATCCGTAACTTGCCCGGCGGATCCCCGGCCTTGAGCTTCTTGTCCTGCGGGAAACTCCCGATCACGCTGAACGGGTACACTTCGCAGTCCTCGCCGATCCAGGTGTCGCCATCGACGACGACGTGAGCCACGAGCCGCGTGCCTGCGCCGATCCGCACGTTGGCGCCCACGGTGCAGAAGGGACCGATCTCGACACTCGCGGCGATCTGGGCGCCTGGAGCGACGATCGCAGTGGGATGAATGCCCATCGACGGTAGGGGGTTCTGGACGGCGGGCTGGGGGATCCTTGCGCGGCGCAATGTCTACCCGAGGCCGGGACATCGCGCTACCCTTCGCTTTGCCTGGGGTCGGCTGCCGCCGCGCTGCCACCCCGCCGCAGTCGCCATGCCGACGGCGGTTCCGATCCCCATGCGGCGTCTGCTCCGTGCCCTGACTTCGATGACCCGAGCGATGTCCTTGCCGCGCCTTGCCTCCCGATGGTTGCTCGGCCCGTTGGCGTTGGCACCGTGTTCCCGCTCATCGAGTCACCGCCGGAGACGCACGTGAAGGCCGTGCGAGGGGAGTCCGTGGCGCCCGGGATCGCGGTCGGCCAGGTGTGCCTGCGCGGTTTTGCGACCGAGAACACGGGGCGGCGGATCGCGGCCGACGAGGTCGAAACCGAACTGAACCGATTGCGGGAAGCGCTGCAGCGGAGCCGGTCCCAGGTCGAGGAGATCCGGCAGAAGCAGGCGGACAGCCTCGGCGAGGCCGAACTGCGCATCTTCGACGCACACCTGGCCTACCTCGGCGACGCGATGTTCGTGACGGAGATCGAATCGCAGGTCCTTCAAGAACGGCTGTCGGTGCGCGAGGCCGTGCAGCTCGTGTTCGCGAAGTACGACCGCATCTTCCAGCTCGTCGAGAGCGAGCTCCTGCGCCGTCGCGCGAGCGACCTGCGCGATGTCGCGACGCGTCTGCTGCGCAACCTCGACGCCGACGCCGTGCGCGGCGTGCCGGTGCCGACCGGACCCTACATCCTCGCGGCGCACAAGCTGACGACCGCGGACATGTTCAATCTCGACAACGAGAAGGTCGACGGCATCGTCGCCGAAGAAGGCGGCATGAGCTCGCACGCGGCGATCCTCGCGCGCGGCATGGGCATCCCGACGGTGTCCGGCATCCGCGATCTGCCGCGCCTGCTGCGCGACGGCGACCTCGTCGTGCTCGATGCCTCCGCCGGCGAACTCGTGATCTCGCCCGACGACCGCACGCTCGCGGAGGCGACGATCCGCGCGCAGCGGTGGAAGGCGAGCAAGGTGGAAGTGGCGGCACCGGCCATGTCGGTGCTGCACCAGACGCGCGACGGCTCGCCCGTGCGACTGCTCGGTTCCTGCGGCAGTGCGGGCGAGGCTGACCTCGTGCGCACGTTCGGCATGGAGGGCATCGGCGTCTATCGCACGGAGCTCCAGTTCCTCGTCGACAAGGCGCGGCCCGGCGAGGAGGCGCTCGC
>JAYUCN010000695.1:0-8861 GCA_043740335.1 Planctomycetota bacterium | reverse complement strand
AGGTGACGATCGTCGGCGGCGGCGGCCAAGGGGCGGTGTCCAGAGACCTCGAGTTCGTGTTCTGGGTGCGGCAGTCCTGTCCCGAAGTCGAGATGGTGCTGGCCGTCCGTTTGCCCCAACCCGCAGGGCCCACCTTCGTCGACGGCGACTGGCGACTCTGCAGCACCGAGGTCGACGTCAGCACGAGTGCCCTCGACTCGGACTGGGGCACGATCGCGCTCTCGCCGCTAACGCCCACCGGCGGTTCCTTGACGCCAACGCTGTTCCGCATCAGCACGGTCTCGACGCCGTCAGGCACGACGACGACCACGCCGAGCGTGGTCCCGGATTCCTACACACTGGGTGCTGGCGGCAGCATCGCGCTGTTCTCGCAGGGGGTCCAGCGCCGCCCCGTGCCAGGATGGGTGAGCAGCGATGGCTCGATGCTCGTCGGAGCGCCGTCGCTGCCGTCGGTTGGCTCTTCGCCCGGCTGAGGTCTCACGCTCGGCATGGCGCGCTGTGCCTTGCCCGCACCTGTTGGCGCCGGCACACCTGGCAGCGCCGGCATCGCGCCGGTGCTCTTCACCATCGGCGGCTTCCCGTACACCGGCAATGCCAACTTCGGCTTCGTCGTCGCCGCTGGTCTTGGCGGCGCACCGAGCTTCCTGCTCCTGTCAGGGGCCCCACTGCTCGCGGGCGTGCCAGTCTTCGGTTTCAACGTGTGGGTCGATCCGACGCAGCTTGCGGGATCGCCGCTGCTGGTACTGTCCGGGCCAGCCAACGTGCCTGGCGTGGGCGCAGCCGGGTTGCCGTTGGCAATACCGCTCACGCCGCCTCTTGCCGGCACCACCCTTGCCAGTCAGGCCGTCGTGCTCGATCCTGGCGCGCCGTCGGGGATGGGGCTGTCCGCCAGCGGGGCCATCAGCGTGCGCATCTGCCGCTGAAGCGGTGTTCGCGCCACGTTCGAAGTGACGCGCTATGGAGCCGCCGCCGCGCGCGCCAGCGCTTCACCTTCGAGCCGGCAGGTGCGCCAGTCCGTGAGCACACGCGCGCCCTGCTTTTCATAGAAGCCGATCGCCGACACGTTCCAGTCGAGCACGTTCCAGTCCAGCCGCGGACAACCGCGCGCGACCGCGACCGCCGCGACCGCGCGCAGCAATCGCAGCCCGACTCCCCTTCCTCGATGCTCCGGCAGCACGAACAGGTCTTCGAGATGCAGGCACCGCTGCGTGCGGAACGTCGAGTAGCTCTCGAAGAACAGCGCGAACCCAACCGGTTCGCCGGCAACCTCGGCGAGCAGCGCACCACAGGCCGGGGTCTTCCCGAACAAGTGTTCGCGCAAGCGCACCTCGTCGAGGTCGAGCAGATGCTCGAGCCGTTCGTAGCGTGCGAGTTCCCGGATGAACCGCGCCACGTGGCCCACGTCGCCCGGACCGACGGCGCGCACCAGCACCGTGCCGCCAGTGCCCATGCTCACGCGCGATACGTGATGCGACCGCGCGTCAGGTCGTACGGCGACAGTTCGACCGTGACCCGATCGCCCGGGATGATGCGGATGTAGTGCTTGCGCATCTTGCCCGAGATGTGTGCGAGCACGATGTGACCGCCGTCGATCTGGATGCGGAACTTCGTGTTGGCGAGGGTCTCGACGACCGTGCCTTCCAGTACGATGGCTTCTTCTTTGGGCACAAGAACTCCGGGTGGCGCGAAGAACGTGGTGAGGATCGTCGACGGCACCACCTCGCCAACGAATGCATCCCGGGCCGGGTGGCCATGGCGGGATGTGGGCCGAACATCCTAGTTGCCGTGCGTGCTGGTGTCGAGAATCCTCGCCGCCGAGGAGCCGCCGAGGCATCGCCTCGTGGCGGCAGAGCCTGCTTGCGATGAGGCGGACACCCCGCGAGAGTGGCGACTTCCACGAGACGCCCCACATGCCGCCGCGGTCCCCCGCCACGAACCCGTCTGCGCTGTCCACCAGGCACTTCGACGCCGACTACTACCGCCGCTTCTACGGCGACAGAACGACGCGCGTCAGCGACCTCGCCGCCGTGCGCAAGCTCGCTGCGTTCGTGGCAGGTTACCTGCACTACCTCGAAGTGCCGGTCCGCTCGATCCTCGATGTCGGTTGCGGCGTCGGCCATTGGCAGAAGGCGGCGGCGACACTCTGGCCCAGGGCCCGCTACCACGGCGTCGAGTACAGCCAACACCTCTGTGAACGCTTCGGCTGGACCGAGGCATCGATCGTCGACTTCGACCCGGCGTCGACCAGCGGCCAACCGCAGTTCGACCTGATCGTCTGCCGGGGCGTGCTCCAGTACCTCGACGACCGCACCGCCGGCAAGGCCATGCAGAACCTCGCGCACTGGTGCCGCGGTGCGCTCTTCCTCGAAGCCCTCACCACGCTCGACTGGCGGCAGAACTGCGACCGCGCGCGTACCGACGGCAACGTGCATCTGCGCACGGGAGCATGGTACCGCCGTCGCCTGCACCAGGACTTCCTCGGCTGCGGCGGTGGCGTGTTCGTCAGTCGACGCACGGGCATCTCCCTGTTCGAACTGGAGGGCAGTTGACCATGACGGGCATGGACTTCTTCGGTCACCAGGAGCAGGCGCGGAAGGCGACGGGCCGGCTCGTGTTCCTGTTCGCGCTCGCCGTCGCAGGCATCATGCTCTGCACCTACTTCGCCGCAATGGGCCTGCTCGTGGCCACCGACGCGCACGACGGCAGCGCCTTCGACGTGCAGGTGTTCGCCGTGGTCGCGGTCGGCACACTCGGCATCGTCGGCCTCGCGACGTTGTTCAAGACCGCGCAGCTGCGCAGCGGCGGCGGCAAGGTCGCGTCCCTGCTCGGCGGCACGCAGGTCCCGCTCGACCCGAGCGACCCCAAGGAACGCATGCTGCGCAACCTCGTCGAGGAGATGGCGATCGCGTCCGGCATTCCCGTGCCGGAGATCTACGTGCTCGACGGCGAGCAGGGCATCAACGCGTTCGCGGCCGGCTGGAGCCCTGCCGACGCCGCGGTCGCCGTGACCCGCGGTTGCCTCGAACAGTTCGATCGCGACGAACTGCAGGGCGTCATCGCACACGAGTTCAGCCACGTGTTCCACGGCGACATGCGGCTCAACATCCGCCTCATGGGGGTGCTGTTCGGCATCGTCTGCATCGCGACGATCGGGCGCATCGTCGTGCGCGCGATGCCGCGCGGTGGCTCCGGCAAAGGCAAGGGCGGTGTCGCCGGCATCCTGCTGTTCGGGGTGGCCCTGATCGTGATCGGCTACCTCGGCGTCTTCTTCGCGCGCCTCATCCAGGCCGCCGTGTCGCGCCAACGCGAATTCCTCGCCGACGCCAGCGCCGTGCAGTACACGCGCAATCCGCGCGGCATCGGCATGGCGCTCGCGAAGATCGGCGGCCTCGGTTCCCGCCTCGAGAGTGCGCACGCGGAGGAGGCAAGCCACATGCTGTTCGCCGACGGCATCAAGCGCTTCCTCGGCGGCGGCTTCGCCACCCACCCGCCGATCGAAGAACGCGTCGAACGCGTGCTGCCCGGCTTCCGGCGCGAGCTCGCGAGCAGCGGTGGCTCGATGGTCGCTGCCGCCGCGGCGACACCGCTGCCGCCCGGCATGGCCGGCCTCGCTGGTGGACCAGCCCGGAGCCAGGCATCGACCACGGCCGGCGTCTCGTCGCTCGACCTCGTGCACTCGATCGGCAAGCCGCAGTCCCGGCACGTCGACCAGGCGCGCGCCTTGCTGCACGGTTTGCCACTCGACCTGGCCGCCGCCGCCCACGAACCAGCGCGCGCGCACGCGCTCGTGCTCGCCCTGCTGCTCGATCGCAATCCGGGTCGGCGGCAGGCGCAGTTCACTCTCCTGTCGACCGCCGATGAAGCGCTCGTGCACGAGACGCGCGTCCAGTTCCAGGTCATCGCCCAGGTCGAGAACCATCTGCGCCTGCCGCTGCTCGAGCTGGCGATGCCGGCACTGCGGGCGTTGCCGGGCCCGGCCCGGCAGCACCTGCGCCAACAAGCGCGCGCACTCGCCATGGCTGATGGCGTGCTGTCGCCCTTCGAGTTTGCACTGCTGCGCGCGATCGAACGCCACGTGCTGCTCGAGGACGAACGACCGCGACGGCCGACGGGACGCCCGACGGCGCTCGTGCAGCATGGCGAGGAGACGTCCGTCGTGCTGTCCGTCATCGCTCGCGCCGGCGCCCCCGACGACGAGACCGCAGCCGCCCTCGCCTTCGCTCGCGGCCATCAGCAGCTGCAGGTCCCGACCGACCTGCAGCTCCTGCCCGCGGCGCGTTGTTCGATCGTGGCCCTCGAAGAGGCCGTCCTTGCGCTCGCCACGGTGTCACCGCTCGGCAAACGCAACCTCGTGACCGCGTGCGCCGAGGCCGCCGCCGCCGACGGCGTCATTGCGCCCGACGAAGCCGATCTGCTGCGCGCGCTCGCCGAACTCTGGGACTGCCCGGTGCCGTTGACGACGACGGCGACCGGTGTCCTGTCGACCTGATCGAGCGGCAGCGGCGACGTGCCGATCCGTGTTCCGGTCAGTGCGCGTAGCCCTGGATCGCGACCGTGAACGCGGGCCCCTGCGTCAGAAAGCTGTAGGTCAGGGCCTGGATGCGGAACGGAATCACCGACGGCGACACAGGGGGCAGCGTGAGCTGGACGGTGCCGACCCCCTGATGGCACGCGAGCGACGTACTCGGCAGGTATGGCCCCGTGACGCCGAACGCGACCACCACCATCGGCGCACCGAGGATCAGCGCGTTGCCGATGCCCGGGATCGGCACGCATGGCTGCACGATCGGACCCGTGCTCATGGCCAGCACGTAGAGCGAATTCGCGTCGCCGTAGACGCGCACGGTGCGCACGAGCGAAGCGGCGGTGGTCGTCAAGCTGCCGGAAGGGAACGGCGTGCACGTGAACGGGCCACAGGCCTGACCGGCGACGGGGCTGAGGGACGTGGGGAGACCGATCTGCATCGTCAGGCCGACGTCGTTGACGCTCGTGGTGCCGATCTGGGCCGGCAGGGTGACGAGCGAGCAGGCGAACGCGAACAGGAAGGGAACACGCATGGGGAACTCCGAGGGACAGGGGACGAGCCGCATTGTAGCGTTGCGTCCGCAGTGGCACCGACTCGATGATGCCGCCGATGCCGGGCCAAAGACTCGCCGCCTTCACTTGCCTCGCGCTCGCCACGCCCGGCCAGGTGCTCTTGCACCAGGTGCGCAGCACCAGCCAATCGTTCCAGATCGACTTGCCGACCGGCTGGCGGCAGCTCTCGCCCAACGAGGCGCTGCGCATCGGCGAGAACAGCATGGCCCCGAAACAGCTCCGGGCCGCCCAGCCGGGCCTCTTCTACGCCATCGGTCCTGTCGACGAGTGGCTCGCCGGAACGTTCACGAGCCCCTGGCTCTACGTGGTCGAACAGGACAACGAGTGGCTCGTCGAAGACGACTTCGCAGCGCGGCTCGCCGAGCTGTGGCGGGCGGAGGGGGCGGCGACCAGCGTGCAGCACGAACTCAGCGACATCCGACGCGACACCATGGGAACGCCGGGACGGCAGGTGCTCACGGCCCATCGCCAGAGCACCCCGAAACCTCCGGCCCCCCCCGTTGCCAGCCTCGACGTCCATGCCCCCGCCGGCGGTCGACAGATCACGCTCGCCTTCACCTGTCCGGCCGCGGACTTCTCCCGGTGGGAGCCTGAGTTCCGGCGCTGGCTCGCGACCCTCGTGTTTGCCCGCGCCGCCCGCGGCGAACAGAAGCTGTCCGATCGGCTCCTCGGCCCCATGGTGACGGGAGCCATCGTCACCATCGTTCTGGTGCTTCTCTACAAGCACACGCGGAGCCGCCGTTGAGCCACCAGCCGTTGGCGATACACTCCCGGCCAGCGCGCGGCATGCTCCTTCTCCTCACGACACTGCCGCCGCCGCCCCCGGGCGCTCCGAACCAGAAGCCCTCGCCTTGAAGAAGAAGACCTCGACGAAAGAGCCTCGCAACCTGGACAAGCAACTGTTCGAGGCCGGACAGCAATGCCAGAAGCGGCTCTGGCTCGACTATCACGAACCCGAGGACGAGGCCCAGACGGACAGTCGGCTGGCGATGTCGGCCACAGGCGAGCAACTGCGCGCCCTGGCCCGCAGCGCCTTCCCCAAGGGTGTGCTCGTCGAGGCGAAGGACACGCATCGCGCCGCCGAGGCGACCAAGAAGATGCTCGCCGACGGCACGTCCGTGATCTTCGGCGCCTGCTTCGTCGCCGAAGGCGTCGAAGTGCTTTCGGACATCCTCGTCCAGCACAAGGACGGCGCCGTCGACCTCTACGAGATCAAGTCCGGCATCAAGATCAAACACCGCTACGTCAACGACCTCGCCTTGCAGGCGCACGTCGTCGAACGCAGCGGCCTCCGCGTGCGGGCGGCCTTCCTGCTGCACGTGAACCCCAAGTACGCGCACAAGGAAGGCAGCGACTTCCCGCCGATGCAGCTGCTGCGCAGCGCGGACATCACGGCGAAGGTCGGCAAACAGGTCGAGCTCGTGCGCCGACGCCTGCAGCAGTTCCGTCAGAGCCTGGCCGACGACGCCGTGCTGCAACTGCCGATGGGCACGTATTGCACCACACCGTTTCCGTGCCCGCACCTCGCGCGCTGCACGCAGCAGGCCCCGGCGTTGCCGCTGCGCGAACTGCCGGAACTGACGCGCGCCCAGGAGCTCGAGCTGCACAAGGAAGGTGTCGAGGACCTCGCCACGCTGGACCCCAAGCGCGCGGGCCTGACGTTCCGCCAGCGCCGCACGCTCGTCTGCCTGCAGCAGGAGCAACCCATTCTCGAACCGTTCGTGCGCGAAGAACTGCGCCAGTGCCAAAAGCCGCTGCATTTCCTGGCGATCGCGGGGCTCACGGACGCGCTGCCGCGGTTCGATGGGCAACGACCGTGGCGCCTGCTGCCCTACGCCTGGGCCGCCAACACGCTGCACGAAGACGGCCGGCTCGAGACGACCGACTTCGTGCACGTCGACAAGACGGATCCGCGCACTGCCTTCATCACGACGTTGGCCAAGCACCTCGAGGTCGGGGGCACGATCCTGTGCTGGGATGACGAGTCGCTGAACGAACTGCGCGCCTTGCTCGACGATCTGCCGGCGGCCAAGGTCGCCGTGCGCGCCGTGCTGGGGCGCCCGCACGTCGACGTCATGCAGTTGTTCGACTCGGGTGTGTTCCACCCGCGGCTGCGCACCCATGCGGACCTGCGCGCCAGCGTAGCCGCACTGCTCGACGACCAGAGCGGGGCGGAGCTCACTGTCTACGGCGAGGACGCCCTGCGTGCAGCCCTGACCAAGGCGGCGACGCCGCGCATCCGCAGCACGACCAAGGACAAGATCGCCGCCGAGATCAAGGCGGGCGTCGTGTGGGCAAGCGAACGGCTGCTGCACTTGTACCGCAAGTACGCGGAGATCGAGCCGCCGGTCAGCAAGCCGAAGGCGGCGACGGCGCGTTCGGGCCAGAAGGCGCTGCCCAAACCGCTGCCGGAACCTTCGTAGTCCCCGCTCTCAGGCGGCAGCGTAGGCCGACAGCAACCCCGCGATCTCGCGGTCCGCGTCGAAGCGCCGCTGGAAGTCCTCGCGGATGCGCACGCCGAGCGACCCTGCGGCCGAGCGGTTGCGGTAGAGGGCCAACACCTGCTTGGCCATGTCCTCTTCTTCGGCGAACAGCAGGCCCGTCTCCTTGTGCCGGATCAAGTCGCGGTTGCCGGGCACGTCGGCGGCGACGACGGGTCGGCCGAGGATGCCCGCCTCGAGGATCGTCGGCGCCGCCCCTTCGCTGAACGAGGTATTGAGCACCACGTCGGCGTCCACGTACGCAGCCCCCATGCGATCGTGGGCCAGGGTCGGCAGCACGCGCACCCCCGCGTGGTTCTGGCACAGAGCGCGCACTTCGGCGGCGTAGGTGGCATCCTGGTCGGGCCCCGCGAGGATCATCTCGACATCGGCCCCCGCCGCGCGCAACACGCTCACCAGCGAGATCGCGCGATGCTGGCCCTTGATGGGCCGCAGCCCGCCGGGCAGGAAGACGAGGAACCGCTGCCGCGGAATGCCGAGCGAACGGCGCAAGTCGGTGCCGTTCGTCGGCAGCCGCACCGCCGCCCGCGGCACGACGTCGATCTTGCCGACGGCATCGGGCACCCGGGCTTCGACGAGCTGACCCGCCGCTTCGTTCGGCACGAGCACGCGGTAGGCACGGTGCACGACTTCGCAGACGATCGCACCGCGCTCCTCGTCGACCATGTCGCTGTGAAGGTCCTCGCCACTGAGCGAGACGATCCACGGCGAGCGCAAGCCGAGCAGGTGCACGCCCGTGCGCAGCGCATCGTGCGCGTGCACGATGTCGGGCTTGAACCGACCGATCATGCCTTCGAGCGACTGCTTGAGGCCGCCTTCGCTGGTGCTGCCGAACAGTTCGCACAGATGTCCGCTGCGCTGCAGACCCTCGCGGAACCGGGTCACGGTGGCGATGCCGCCCAGATGCAGGTGGGTCGGCGCGGGCGTCATCAGCAGCACCTTCACGGACCTTCTTTCGGCAAAGACCCGGTGCGGGTCTTTACCCAAGTCACTCGCGAACTGGCAAGCACCGCACGCTGTCGAACAACGCGACACCGACGTTGCCACGCGTGCAGGCGGAGATCACCGGCGCAGCAGGCTGCGCAGCTTCATCTTGATGCCCTTCCAGGTGGTGGCCAGGCGAGAAGCCTCGCGGATCAAGTCGTTGGCTGCGTCGTGCCGACCCTCCGCCATCAGATCCCACGCCAGGTCGAGGCGGGCGTCGGCGCGCCGGCGCAGCACGAGGTTCTGGAAGTGCGCCTCACCTTCGTGCTCCAAAGCGAT
>JAYUCN010000694.1:0-3644 GCA_043740335.1 Planctomycetota bacterium | reverse complement strand
CCTCGTCGCGGGAGGAGCGTCGTACCAATAGATGCGGAGCAGCTCTGACTCCTTCAGCATCTCGTGGCCGCGGATGCGCTGGCACTCAGCCAGGACATCCGCCAGAGAAGGCCTCGGCTCGCCCGTGCGGAGCCGTTTGATGACGAAGGCGCCATCGAGCAGGATTGCGAAGCGAGGCTTCACGAAAAAAGCAACCCCGCGCATTCGCGGCGCCCTGCGGCGCTCTTGGATGTTGGCGAATGGGCGGGGTTTCGGATGCACCGAGGCCTGGCCTCGGGCTCCACATTCTTATCGGCGTAGTCGGGTTTTGTGTCAAGAGCGTGCATGGGGCACCGCATGGCGACGCGTGCCAGTCACCGCCAATGCGACGCGCACGGCAGTTCCTGGCCCTACCAGGTAGTGCACGACCGGGGGCTCACTTCGGCAAAAAACCGCGGCGACCTGTTCCGCGACCCCTGCGTTCCCCGCGGCCGACATGTGCCCACCGCCCACCAAGGAATCGACCCGCATGGGGCGGGGAGGAAGTGTCCCTCCAGGTCGTAACCTGGAGGGGGCTGGGGAAGCCCGGTGAGAGGATCCCCCAGGGCCGATGAGGTCTTATCGGCAGTGCTTCCGAGACTGTCAAGCGGTGCGCCACTGCACCGGATGACAGCAACCGGGGGATCACATCCCGAAAAAAACCGCCGCGATCTCGCCCGCCACCCACGCGTTGCCCGCGGCCGTCATGTGCCCCGCGAAATACTTCCGGCGCAGGTTCGGGTCCCTCTCCGCCAGACACACGAACCGCGTCATCAGGTCCAGCACCTCGACCCCGATCTCCCGCGCGTACTCCACGAACAGCATCGCGTCCTTCTCCACTTCAGAGCCCTGCATCACCACGAGCAACCGCACGCCCTTGTCCTTGCACTCCGCCGCGAGCCGATCGAGCAGCTTCTTGCCGATCTCGCGCCCGACCCCGTGCTCGTGCTGCCGCACTTCCCGCTGGTCGCCAACCCACCACTCGGGCACCGAGTTCCAGAACAGCATGTCGAGCAGCGCGCTGTAGCCGAGCAGCTTGCGCACGTACTGCCGGTCCATCTCATTGTCCTTGTCCGAGTCGGGCACCGGCACGTTCTTCAGCACGAGCTCGCCGTTCACGAGGTCGTACCACGGCACCGGCGTGAAGCGCTTGCTGAGTTCGCAGCGGCTGAGGTCGTCGCGAATGAGACTGACGACGAGGCAGTCGACGGGGAACCGTGCCATGAGCTGCTCGGCGCGCAGCACGGTCTGCGCGAAGCTGTAGCCGAACACGCCGCCATTCAGGACCGGCCGCTTGATCGCCTGCTCGAGCCGCGCGGGCCACGTGTCCTCGTCCGCGACCTGATCGCCGAACGTGAACGAATCGCCGACCGCGAGCACGCACGCCTGGCCCAGGGCATGCGGCCCCATGCCATTGCGGCGCAGGCCATGCTCGTCGATCGACACCCTCTTGCCCCAGCGGTTGCTGTTGCCCGCGACCCCGGCCCGCGGCACGTAGCCGAGCAGCGCATCGTGCGCGGCCGGGTAGCCGCGGCGGATGAGGTCGATGCGCTGGTCGCGGTAGCTGCCGACCATGAACGGTGACAAGCCCTTGCCGGCGCGGTAGGACCGCGCGCACAGTTCCCCTGTGACCACGAGCGCGGTCACGGGAACCAGCGCGAACAGGAGCTTCCACCGGAACGACAGGCGACGGCGCCTCGGTCCGGGTGCAGGTTCCCTCACGTTCGTGGCCAGCAGGCTCGTCACTGGTGACGCGGTCATCGGTCGCTACCGCGGGGCAGCGAGAGTCCTTTCGCAGTGCCGCGCGCAAAGGTCGGCGACACTCCTCCCTTCCCCTGCCGATCGGACAGAATGGCGAGGTCCGCCGGCGGCGCGCGGCGTCTTTGCCAAAGTCCCATGACCAGAACCGCATCGATCGGCACCGAGTTGTCCGCCCAGGCCGAGAGCCTGCGACGCCTCGCGCGCGACCTGCTCGGCGATCCGCACCTCGCCGACGATGCCGTGCAGGACGCGATGCAGGCCGCCATCGCTCATCCGCCCCGTACGCGCGATGCGTTGCCGGCCTGGCTGCGCACGGTCGTGCGTCGCTGCGCGCTCGATCTGCGCCGCGACGAACGGCGACGCCACGCGCGCGAACGACTGGTCGCGCGTTCCTCCGGCAGCGCGGCGAACGACACGCACGAACAGGTCGAACTCATGCAGCGTGTGCTCGCCGCCGTGCAGTCGCTGCATGAGCCCTACCGCACCACGGTGTGGCAGCGCTACTACGAAGACCGTTCGCCGCGCGAGATCGCCGCCTTGCAGGGCGTGCCCGGCAAGACCGTGAAGACCCGGCTGTGGCGAGCGCTGGCCCGGCTGCGCGAACGCCTCGACCGCGAGTTCGCCGATCGGCGCGCGTGGCTCACACTCATCGCGCCGCTGGGTGCCGCCCAGAAGACCGCAGTCCTCGGAGTCATCCTCATGTCCGTGAAGACCAAGCTCGCCCTCGCGGGCCTGCTGTGTGCCGCGTTCGCCCTGTCGCTGTCGTTGCCGAACCACGAACCGACGTTGGCAGAACCCGAGGCGAACACGACCGCCCCGTCGGTCGCGGCAGCGCCCGGCCAGAGTCGCCAGGAGCTTGCAGCAGCCAATGCGGAGGCGACGGAACGCAGTCAGGTACCCGATGCCGCGCCCGGTCTCGTGGTCCCATTGACCGGACTGAAGTTGGGACTTGCCAACCCGATCCCGCTCGGCGGCCTCGTGCTCGACCTCGAGGCACGTCCGGTGCCCGGTGTGACGATCACCTGGAACGACAAGCGCCTCGAACCAACGGTCCTGACGAACGCCGAGGGCCGCTTCGACGGCACGCGCGGCCCGGGCATGGGCCGTGTCGGCGTTGCCGGCGGACTCTTCGTGCCCGTGCTCGAACCCAACCTCTTCGACACAGACCTGGCACACACGGACCTCACGATCGTCGTCGCGCCGCGCATCCGCATCGCCGGCATCGTCGTCGACACCGCGGGGCTGCCGATCACCGGCGCGCAGATCACGGTGTTGCTCGGCACGGAACTGCGCGCGCGCATCCCACGCGTGCTGGACCGTTGCGTCGATGCGAAGTTCTGGACGATGACACCCGACGATGGCACGTTCGCCATCGACCGCGCGCCGCTGGGTCCGAACACGAGCGTGCACATCGAGGCGCGCGGCCACCGGGACCTCGATCTGCCGGCCGCCGAGGCCCAGCACTTGACCCGCTTCGTGCTCGAACGCATCGTGACCGGCGACACGCTCGAGGGAACCGTCGTCGACGAACAGGATCGGCCGATTTCACAGGCCGTGGTCTGGCTGCCCAGCTGGTCGGTCGTCACCGCGCCCGACGGCACCTTCCGCATCGAGCTCTGGAAGGCCAAGGACCTGCCGCCTGGCACCTTGCCCGAACTGACCGCCGCCGCATCGAACCGCCTGACCGGCAAGGTCACGGCGCTGTCGCCCGAATGGCGCTCGCGCGGCGCCTGGCCCGTTCCCTTACGCATCCGGCTCGGTGGCGTGACGGAGTGGATCCGCGGCCGCGTGCTGCACCCCGACGACACGCCGGTTGCCGACGTCCAGGTCAGCTTCGTACCGCCTGAGCCCGAGCAGATCCGGCC
>JAYUCN010000693.1:0-3646 GCA_043740335.1 Planctomycetota bacterium | reverse complement strand
GCGGGATCGCGAAGTTGCGGTAGATGTCGCGGCCGTTGGCCGGCACTTCGAAGGCGCCCATCATCTCGACGAACAGCGCGAAGGCCAGGCGCTCGACGGCAAGGACGGGCGCCCCGGCTACTCGGGCATGCGGCTGCAGCGCTCGCCGATGATCGGCGGTTGGGCCGTGGGCGGCATGCCGACGCATCTGCCCGAGGGCCTCGCGATCAAGATTCCGAAGGGCAGCGACCTCGTGCTGCAGAGCCACCTGCATCCGTCGGGCAAGAAGGAGAAGGAGGCGACCGTGCTCGGCCTGCACTTCGCGAAGGAGCCGCCCGAGCGCACGCTCGTTTCGATCCAGTTGCCGCCGTTCTTCGGCTTCACTGCCGACCTCGACATTCCAGCAGGCGAAGCGGACTACCGGCTCGCGGATTCGTTCCAGCTGCCGTGCGCCGTCGACGCCGTGACCATCGGCGGCCACGCCCATCTTCTCTGCAAGTCGCTGAACATGCACGCCGAGTTGCCCGACGGCCAGGAGACGCCGTTGCTCAAGATCAGCAACTGGGACTTCGACTGGCAGAACCGCTACACGTTCAGCTCGCTCGTGCGCCTGCCCAAGGATGCGCTGCTGCGCGCCGAACTCGTCTACGACAACAGCAAGCAGAACGAGAACAACCCCAACCAGCCGCCCAAGCGCGTGCGCTGGGGCCGCGAGACGACCGACGAGATGGGCAGCATCACGCTGCTCGTCACCCCGGCCGACGAGAAGGACCTCGACGTGCTGCTCGCCGCGGTCGGCAAGAAGAACGCCGCGAAGGCGATGGCGCGCGCGCAGGAAGCGATCGACGCGCAGTTCCAGAACTTCGACACGAACCGCGACGGCAAGCTCAGCAAGAACGAGGTGCCGCAGCGGCTGCGTTTGTTCTTCGATCGCCTCGACAAGGACGGTGACGGGGCGCTGTCGAAGGAAGAAGCCAAGGCGATCGGCGAGCTGCTCGGCGGGCTCGGGGGCTTGGGTGGTGGCCAACCGGGCGGCGGTGGCGGCAAGGGCAAAGACGGCAAGTGATCCGCGTCGGTGCGAGCATCCAGTCGGCGCTCATCGCCGTTCTCGCCGCGAGCTGTGGCGCAGCCCCGACCACCGTGACGCTGCCGGACCTCGACGGCGTTCTGCATGCACCGATGGCCGTTGCCGACGGGCAGGTGCACGTGCTCGTCTTCACGAGCCACGAGTGCCCCATCGCGAACTCCTATGCGCCGACGCTGCGCGAACTGGCGTCCGGATGGGCCAACGCCCCGGTCCGACTCTTCCTGATCCACGTCGACCCCGATCTCACCAGCGACGCCGCGCGCGCGCACGCGCGCGCGTACGAACTGCCCGGCACGATCCTGTTGGATCCGCGCCAGCTCACCGCACAAGCCGTGGGCGCGACGAAGACGCCGGAAGCGGTGGTGCTCACGACCAAGGGACTCGTCTACCGCGGCCGCATCGACGACCAATGGAGCGCGCTGGGCGCGCGCACGCCCGCGGCCGGCAAGTACGAACTGCGCGATGCCGTCACCAGAGTCCTCGCGGGAGGGCCCGCCCCGTTCCAGAGCACACCGGTAGTCGGCTGTGTCATGCCTGAGCCGCGCCGCTGACGACGTCGCAAGTTCTCGTTGTTGGCCAAGCGCGACTCCTGCACACTGCCAACACTTGCTGCAGCGTCCTCTCGGCACCACCGGCCTCCAGGTCTCGATGCTCGGCCTCGGCGCCGCCAACCTCGGCGGCGTCTATGGCGCGGTCGACGAACGACAGGCCATCCACACCGTGCACCGCGCCTTCGAGCTCGGCGTCACGCTGTTCGATGCGTCGCCCTACTACGGCAACACGCTCGCCGAGACCGTGCTCGGCAAAGCGCTGCAGACGCTGTCGCGCGATCGCTTCGTGCTGTCGACCAAGGCGGGCCGCTACGGGCCCAATGACTTCGACTTCTCGCCCGCGCGCCTGCGCCGCAGCCTCGACGAGAGCTTGCGCCGCCTGCACACGGACCATGTCGACCTGTTCCTGCTGCACGACGTCGAGTTCAGTGACCTCGACCGCACGCTCCAGGAAGGCCTGCCCGCGATCGCAGCCCTGAAGGCCACGGGCAAGGTGCGCCACATCGGCTTCACGGGACTGCCGCTCGCGATCTTCCGGCGCGCATTGGTACTGCGCGTACCATTCGACGTGGTCATGAGCTACTGCCACGCGACCTTGCTCGACACCACGCTCGACCAGCTCGCACCGAGCCTCGCGGAGCGCGGCATTGGGCTGCTCAATGCTTCCGCTGCAGCGATGGGACTCCTTTCAAGTCACGGCCCGCGCGAATGGCATCCGGCCCCACCAGCCATGCGTGCCGCGTGCCGGCGCGCCGCCGAGCTGTGCACCGCGCGCGGCGTCGAACTCGCCGAGCTCGCGCTGTCGTTCACGTGTTCGTTGCCGGGACCGGCCGCTACTCTCTGCGGCACCGCCGACCCGCGCGAACTCGAACGCAACGTGCAGGCAGTGACGACTCCGCCCGACCCCGAGCTGCTCGCCGCCGTGCGCGGTCTGCTCGCCGAGGTCTTCGACCAGACGTGGCCGCAGGGCCGCCCCGAGAACCAGTGAAGGAACCGCACCGATGACCGCTCCCTCTCCCGATCCGTTCCGCCTCGACGGCAAGGTCGCCGCCATCACGGGTGCTGGCTCCGGCATCGGCGCTGCCATCGCGACGTTGTTCGGCCAACGCGGTGCGCGCATCGCCGTGCTCGAACTCGATGCCGCGAGCGGTGCTGCCATCGCCGACACGCTGCGCAAAGGCGGCATCGACGCCGAGTTCGTGAGCTGCGACGTCACCCAGGACGCGCTCGTCGCTGGCGCGATCGCCCGCGTGGTCGCACGCTTTCATGGCCTCGACATCCTCGTCAACAACGCCGGCATCGGCCACGTCGGCACGCTCGCCAGCACCACCGAACAGGACCTCGACCGGCTCTACGCCGTCAACGTCAAGGGCGTGTTCCTCTGCAGCAAGCACGCGCTGCCGCACCTCGTCAAAGCGCGTGGCGTCGTCTGCAACCTCGCCTCGATCGCGAGCCTCATCGGCATCGCCGAGCGCTTCGCCTACTCGATGACCAAGGGTGCCGTGCTGACGATGACGAAGTCGATCGCGCTCGACTTCATGGCCCAGGGCGTGCGCTGCAACTGCATCTGCCCGGCGCGCATCCACACGCCGTTCGTCGACGGCTACCTCGCGAAGAACTATCCCGGCCGCGAGCCGGAGATGTTCCAAAGGCTCGCCGCCTACCAGCCCATGGGCCGCATGGGCACGCCGCAGGAAGTCGCCGAGATGGCCTTGTTCCTCTGCAGCGACGCGAGCCGGTTCGTGACGGGTACTGCGTTCCCGCTGGACGGCGGCAAGCTCTGCGGGTGAGGTATGGCGATGCACCTGTTCCGCTTCGGACCGGCGGGTCGTGAACATCCTGCCGTGCGGCTCGACGATGGCCGGCGGCTCGACGTGTCGTCGTTCGGCGGCGACTTCGGCCCCGCGTTCTTCGCCGACGACGGTCTGCTGCGGTTGCAGGCCTTCGTGCAGAAGCACGGATCGACGCTGCCGGTTGTATCCGCTGACGCGCGCTTTGGCCCGTGCGTCGCACGCCCGCACAAGTTGTT
>JAYUCN010000692.1:0-8887 GCA_043740335.1 Planctomycetota bacterium | reverse complement strand
GCCAACCGAGTGCTTCATCAAGACGAGGGGAGCGTCGAAACAGCCAGACCTCGAGCTCAGGATCGATCACGATGCTCTTGGCCCATCCGCTTCCGAGTGGACCCAGCCTCGTGTCGATTTCGCCTTCCAGTTTCACCGGTGGCAATTCGGGAACGCCGTCCCAATCCCTGTCCAAGAGGACGAGCGCGTGCTTTGCATACTTGGCGTAGAGGCGCAGCAGTGACGTCGGGTCGCGGAAGCAGCCAGGATCGTGGCCAGGGTGCGTGATGATCTCCGACGTGATCGGTCGGATGCCGAGCGCCTGGTGTCGCCCCAGCACCGCACCGACTACCGCTTCCATGTTCCTGTCGGCGACGAGGCACACCAGGTCGATCATCCCAGCACACCACTCGCCAGAAGGGAGCCGAGGTCGACGCCTCCTTTCCACTCGCGCAGGCGCGGATGATGCTTGCCTTCTACGACGTCGGTCTCGCCGCCCTTGGTGCGCGCGAAGCACAGCACCTGATCGAGCTCCGCCATGCCCAGTACCACCGGCGAATGGGTCGCCAGCAGCAGCTGGGCTCCATGGACCGAACCGAGCGACTGGAAGACCGTCTCCACGGCGCGTGGGTGGATGCCGTTCTCGGGTTCTTCGATCAGGTAGATGCCGGTCAGGTCCGGGACGTAGGCGAGCAGTGTCAGCGCGAGCAGGCGCAGCGTGCCGTCGGAGGCGAGCCAGGACGGCGCTTCGAGACCGTTGGCATACTCGAGGACCAGGTAGCGATGGCGATCCTCGTCGCGTTCGCGCGTCGTCACCGACTTCAGGTCGGGCAGGGCTTCGCGCACATGGACGATCCAGTCCAGGAACCGCTCCGGATGGTGCGTCTCCAGCTGATGCACGACCAACGGCAGGTTCGAGCCGTCCGGCAGGAATCCGCGCGCTCGACCCGGCGGGCATGGGCGCCGCATGCCTTCGCCGGAGAGCACGAGCCGCTGCACGCCGGTGGCCAGCATCTGACGAAACCAGGTGGCGACCGGGAACTTGTCTTCGTCTTCCGGCAAGCTCGCGAGTGCGGCCTTGTCGAGCGCGATGCGGAACGGACTGTTCCAGTTGCCGGTCTCCGCCGAGAACGTCACGCTGGCGGGCTCTTCGCCGCGCCAGAGCACCTTCTTCCAGCCTTGCTTGTGATGCGTGCGCAGCTTGTGGACGATGCTCGCCGGTGGTTCCGAGCTTTGTGGGAACAGGCTTCTCTGCGCGGACTGCGGCGCGGCGATGGGACGCAGCCACAGCGTTTCCGACACGATCTGCAACTGCTCCCGCACATCGATCGCGAGTTCGTAGCGGCACGCCTTTTCGGTGCCGTTCTTCAGTCGCGCGAGTCGCTCCGGCGGGATGCTGAACTCGACCGCGAACTCCATCCTGGCACCCTGCCGCAGCCACGTCAGGTGCTTGCCGTCCGGAGCGCGGTGCGGGATGCCGAGGCGCGGTTCGCCTTCGACCGCAGCTTGCGCGCCCGCCTTGACCACATCCCCCAGGAAGGCGAGCACGTCGAGGAAGGTCGATTTGCCGCTCGCGTTCGGCCCCACGAGCACGTGGAACGGTCCCAGATCCTGCGCCACGTAGCGCAGCGAGCGATAGCCGAGGGCTTCGACTCGCGTCGCGATGCCGCCCGGCTTCTGCACGTTGTCACTGGAACCGGTCATTCGCGATCTCACCGCCGTCCATTCGGATACAGCACGACCTTCTGCTCCTGGCCCTTGCCGAAGCGATCCAGCCCCACCCCGAACTGCTCGAGCGGCATCTCGGCGGTCACGAAGTGCGAGAGGTCCAAGCCCTGCTTCAGCAGGTCGAGCATCTGTTCCCACGTGCGGAACATCTCGCGGCCGATCACGGCGTGCAGCGTCAGGCCCTTGAACACGAAGTTCTTGCTGAACTTCTCGATCGTGACGTTGTCGCCCTTGGGCAGACCGAGGTTGACGACATCGCCGGCGGCGCGCGTCATCGCGATGGCGTTGTTGATGCCGCTCGGGTGGCCAGAGATCTCGAGCGACACGTCGACGCCGCCCTTGGTGGCGCCGACGACGGTCTCGACGGGCTTCTGCCGCGCATCGACGATCGTGACGCGGTCCTTCAGGCCACGGCGCGTCACCCATTCGCGCGCGCGCGCGAGCGCCAGGTCGGCGACATCGAGCACGAACACATGGCGCGCGCCGACGAAGGTCGCGACCTCGCCGCACATGGCGCCGATCGGGCCGAAGCCGACGATCGCGACCGTACGATCCTTGACGGGCACCTTCAGCGTCGTGTGCACGGCGTTGCCGAGCGGGTCCAGGATCGCGGCGATGGGGATCGGCAGGTTCTGCGGCAGCTTGACGACGTTGCCGGCCGACACGACGACGAACTCGGCGAATGCGCCGTTCAGATTGATGCCGCGGATGCGCGCGGTCGCGCAGGCGTGGAACGCGCCGCTGCGGCAGGCCGCGCACACCCCGCAGATCTCGTGCATCTCGGCGCTCACGTAGGTGCCGAGCGGCAGCTTCTTCTCCTCGACGCCGGGGCCGAGTTTGTCGACGTGGCCGCAGAACTCGTGGCCGAGCGTCACGGGCGGCGCGATGAGGCCGTTCATCGACGGGTCGCCGCTGCAGATGTGCACGTCGGTGCCGCAGATGCCCGACGCGGCGACGCGCAGGCGCACTTCCTTCGGCCCGGGTTCGGGCAGGGGCAGGTCCGTGCGCAGGCGGTACTGGCCGGGGGCGGTGAGCTGGATGCCTTTCATCGCAGTCATGGGTGGGTGCGGGTCTCTGCGGTGGCGAGCGGCGCATTCTGCGGCTAGAACCTCCGTCGCGCCACTGAGGACCCAACTGAGGAGCCAACCGAGGAGCCAGATGAGATCGTCGACCTTCTGCACGGTGTTGGCGGCGAGCCTTGCCTGGGCGGCCTGCAACTCTGCCCCGCCAACGCCGTCGCCCTACGCCGCACGCGCGGTGGTCGAACTCGAGCGGTGGCAGGTCTGGAACGGCTCGGCCGCCATCGGCTACGTACTGCATCTCGAGATCCGGGATCCAGAGGGGCCGCTGCCCTACTACCGCATCGAAGATCTGCAGGGCCGCTGGCTCGGCCACGCCTCGTCGCTGGGAAGGTTCAGCCGCCGCGTGCCGTTCCAGGACCAGGAAGAGGATCTCGGCGTGTGGCCGATGGCGCAGGGTGTGGCACAGTTGTTCGCAGCGAGTGCGCCGGTGTCGCTGAAGCCCGTCGCGGTCGAGGCGGACGCGCGGCGAAGCCGCTGACGCAAGGCAAGCAACATGCGTTGGCGCAAGATCCTCCTGGCCACCGTGGTCTTCCTGTTCACGCTGGAAGCTCTGCTGCAACTGGGGGCGTGGATCCTCTCGCCCGCCGCGACGCCGCCGCCAGCGATGGGATCTCGTGCGCGCGTGCTGTGCGTTGGTGACAGCTATACCTACGGTGTCGGTGCCACGGCGCCGCGCGAGAGCTACCCGGCCCGGCTGCAGGCGATCCTCGCGAGCAAGGGTGTCTTTGCCGACGTGGTCAACGCCGGGTTGGCGGGCCAGAACAGTCGTGATGTGCTGACCAGGCTGCCCGCGCAGTTGACGCCGGGGACACGAGTGCTCTGCGTCCTCGTCGGCGCGAACGATTCCTGGACGCGTCCGTCGCCCGTGAGCGCGGCCGAGATCGGGGCAATGCCGTCGTCGGCAGACGAGGCGACCAGCGGTTTCCAATGGCGGTGGCGCACGGGGCGACTGCTGGCCTTGGTCTGCCGTTTCGCCTGGAACTCCTGGAGCCGGACTGGCGACGGTGCCTCGGTAGTGCCGACGGCCACAGGGCCGCTGGTGAAGGGTCGCACACCACACGTCGAGCCGGCGGCGGGGTTCCGGTTGCTGGCAACTGCGGGCCTTCTCCCGGCCGTCGCACGTCGCCCCGTGCCCGCACCAGCGTGCCCCGTTCCCCTGGGCGGCGAGGTCGGTGCGGTCTGGCAGTTCCTGAACGCCAACGACTACGAGCGCGCCTTCGCCGCGGCATCCGTGCTGGGGCAGGAGCATCCGGACTCGCCTTGGGTGCTGCACGTGCTCGCAATCGCCGCCTCGCGTTGCGGCAAGGTCGCGCCGTGTGCGAGTGCCATCGACCGCCTCGTGCAGTTGGCCGCGAGCCATCCCTCTGGTGACGTCGTCGATCCCCTGTTGCAGGCCCTGTTGGCGACCGGGCGCACCGAACAAGCCGTCGAAGCGGCTCGCCAACGGGTCGCCAGAGAGCCGCTGTCGATGGTCGGCTGGGACGTGCTGCAGAGCGCCGCGTTCACGGCCGGTCTGCGCGACGAATTCCTGCGCGCCGCGGTCGAGACGTTGAGCCTGTCGGGCACCGAAGATCCGAGGCGCACGGCGTCCGTGTCGCGCAACCTCGCGCGCTGGACGGCCACCGACGACGCCCGGAAGGCGGCGACCCTCATCGTTGGCGCCACCCTCCTCGACGGCGACTTCCGTCGCACGCGCCTCGTGATGAAGTTCGTGCACCAGGCGATCCCTCGCGAGGAGTTCACATCGGTCTTGGGCACTGCCGGCGACCCACAGGGCGACGTGGTCCACGGCCTGCAGGCCCTTATCGAGGAGGTGTACGACGGCAAGGACGAAGCAGGCTGGCGCGCCGTCCTGCGTGAGCACATGACGATGATCGGCGAGATGGCGCGACGCAACGGGACCCGCGTGGTCGTGCTGAGCTACCCGTTCTACAGTCCCGAAGTGGAGCCGGAACAGATCGCCGCCGCTGCCACCCTCGGTGCCTCGTTCGTCCCCGTTCGCGAGCGCTTCGATGCCGAGCTGAAGGCGCGACCTCGCTCGGATCTCTTTGTGCGCGATGGTCACTGCAGCGACGCCGGCTACGCGATCGTCGCCGAAATGGTGGCCGAGCAGATCGCGGCTGCCTGGAAGTGATCGCGCCGCGGCGGGCCAGTGTTCGCTTCGCCGGTTCACGGACCGGGCGCGGATGGTGTGAACGGCAGCTGCAGCCGAGGATATAAAATGACCGCTGCCCGCAAAGCCAGGATCCATGCGTCTTCCGGGGTTTCGACATGGCTTTGGATTGGTTCAGGCCCTTCTGCACGCAGGTCGCGCTTGGTCCGAGCGCGAGCCGGACTACAGTCACCGCCTCGATGACCGCACTCCCGCCGCAGCCTTCTCCGCGCCCCGTCGCCGACAGCAAGGTCGAGATGACGGAGATCGTGTTCCCCAATGACGGAAACCCGCTCGGCAACGCGATGGGCGGGCGTGTCATGGCCTGGATCGACATCTGCGCGGCAGTCGCCGCCGGACGCCACGCGCGCACGCCGGTCGTGACGGCGAGCGCGGACCAGATCGACTTCCTGAACCCGGTGCCGGTCGGCGCCGTCGTCGTGCTGCTCGCGTCGGTGAACTTCACGGGCCGCACGTCGATGGAGGTCGGGGTGAAGGTCTGGCAGGAGGATCGTCTGACAGGGGATCGCAAGCACGTGGCGTCGGCCTACCTGACGTTCGTGTCGCTGGACCCGGTGACCAAGACGCCGCGGCCCGTGGCGCCCGTGGTGCCGAAGAGCGCGGACGAGAAGCGCCGCTTCGAAGAAGGGAAGCAGAGACGTGCGCACCGGCTGGCGACGCGCACGTAGCAGCGGCTCAGCGAAGTTCGAGGCGCAGCGGCGGGGCTTCGGTAGTGCCGACCGAGAACGCGGCACTCGCGAGTTGGCGATCGCCGTCGAAGGCGGTGAGGGTGTAGTCGCCCGGTGGCAGGCACACTTCGCCGGTAGCCTGCTGGTTGGCCTCCGACGAGACCCCTGTGTATGCGATCAGTTGCACGCCGCGGTGCACACGGATGCTCACTCCACGCGGCAGCGGAGCCAGGATCGCCGACGCCATCTCGATGCGCTGGCGCACGCCCGGGGCCAGCTTCACGGCGAGCTGCGTTGCTTCGCCGGTGCGCACCGTGAACGGGATCGACTGGGCTGCGACGGTCTTGCCGGACACGAGGAGCTGGTGGTCGCCGGGCGCGAGCTTCTGGGAGACGAGCTGCTTGCCCTCGTTCGTGAGGCTGGTCCAGTTGCGTAGCGCGACGTCGACGACCCGGAAGTAGACACCTGTCTGGTCGCCGTCGACCGTGACGATCGCATTGCCGCCGTCGAGCAACAGGATCGTGCCCAGGTCCCAGACCGCATCGGCGGCGAGTTCGCGCGGCTCACTCGTGAAGTTCGGGTGGGTGCTCGTGCGGACGGTGACGGTCCACGTGCCTGGCACCAAGGCGCGGCATTCGAAGCGCCCATCCGGTCCCGTGGCAATGACGCCCGACGAGTCCTGCGCACCTTGGCGTCGCGCCGAGACCATGGCGTTCGGCAGCGGCTTGCCGTCGGGAGCGACCACGACGCCCGTGATGCGTACCGTTGCCGGCAGCGAGCGGCGCATCGGCAGGTCGATCGCTGCGCATGGATCGACTCCGGTCCGGAGCAGCTCCTCGAAGCCGCTTGCCTTCACAGTGACGGACAGCCTTGAGCCTTCCACGCAGTTGGGCACCGCGAAACCACCCTCAGCATCGGTCCTCGCCTGGGCAAACCACGAAGGTGCACCGCTCGTGGCGAGGCACTCGAGGAAAGCCTTGGCGATCGGTGCTCCGGTTTCGTCGACGACCCGCCCTCGCAACTCGAGGCCGCGCGACAACAGCAAATCGCAGATGGAGGTCGTTCCCGCTTCGGTGTGCACACGTTGCTCCGCCTTGCCGAAGTCGTCGTGCCTGGCCAGCAGCAGGATCTCGCCCGCGGGCAGACCCGAGAGTTCGAAGCACCCGTCCTCTTTGGAGAACGTCCGGTAGTGCGCGAAGTCGTCCCATCGGCCCACTTCGACTTCTGCCTTGGCCGCCGGTGTGCCGGCCGATCGGTTCACTCTCCCGCGGATCGTTGCACCCGGACCGAGTTCGATGCGCAGCGGGGCGGCGAGGTTCGCCGCGACGTCGCACGTGCCCTGCCATGGCGCTTGGCCGCTGGCCCGCGCGACGACGGGTTGGTGCCCCGGCGGTACGCCGATGGCGCGGAACCTGCCTTGGTCATCGCTGCGAACGAGCGCCGGCAGAGGTGGAGCGCCGTCGTTCCTGGCGACGATGCCCGAGGTCTGCCCGCTGCCGACGCGCACCACGGCACCAGCGATCGGTTGGCCGCGCTCGTCGACCACGATGCCTTCGACGCTGCCCGAGGGCGGTCCGAGTTGCAGGCGAACTTCGGCCTGGTTGCCGTCCTTGCCGAGCAGGAACTTCATCGGCGAGGCACCGTGGCCCTCGGCGCGCGCCCCGACGAGCGTGGCGGTTGGTGCGCCACGCACGGAGAACCGTCCATCGGCACCCGAGGTCGCCAGCACTTCCGCGTCGGCATCCGAGGTCGCCAGCGGCGCCACTTCGATCAAGGCATTGGCCATGGGAGCGTCCGAGGCGTCGACGACGATGCCGGTGACGTGCAGGCCGACCTCGAACTCGTAGTCGAGTTCGGTGGTCTCACCGGCAATGATGTCGGCACGCTTGCCGAGGTTGCCGCGATCGGAGGCGATGACAAGTCGTCCTGGCGGCAGAGTCTCGAAGCGCACGGTTCCCGCTGAGTCCGTTCGTTGCCGACGTCCTTCCACGCGCGCGTCGGTTCCCGGACGTCGCACGATCATCATCACACCCGCCGCGGGCGCCTTGTCGTCGCCGTAGCGAACGTGCAGCACGAGCGTGCCCGTGGGCGACGTGGCAGTCGCTGGCATGGGGACGGCCTCGCGCTGGGTCGAGGTGCCTTCTGCAGTGGCTGCCGCGACCGCATCGCGCGGCATGCTCGACGTCTCGACGGCCGCCCGCTCAACAACCTTGATCGTCGCGTCGGGCTGACTCGGGACGGAGTCGCGCGTGGCCCAGAGTGCCAGTGCCGCCGTCACGGTCAGCATCGCCGCGATCACCGCCACCAACTTGGTCTTCATCGTCATCGTGATCACTCCCATTCCCACAGTCGCGACCGCGGTCGCCGGCAACGCCGGTGCGGCCCACGGCAGTCCGTTCGTCCCCGCTGCGAACGGCACGAGCGGCAGCAGCCATGCACGTCGCTGGCCGCCATGCTCCGCGTCGAGTCGTTCGCGCAGCAACTGCAGTGCGCGCCGCAGCTGGTTCCATACCGTTGTCGTCGGTGCGTTCAGCCGACGCGCGATCACGTGCGGAGTCAGGCCTTCGAAGTAACGCAACAGGACGACCGTGCGCAGATGCCCTGGCAAGCGATCGACGGCGGCGATGAGCATGCGGCGCTGTTCTTCCTGCTGCATGAGCTCGGCGGAGGACGGCACGAGATGCTCATCACCGCTGGAGTGTTGCTGACGCCGTTGCCGAGCGCGCCCTCGGTGCACGCTGGTCGCCACGTTGCGGACGATCCGTGCCAGCCACGCGCGCGGCGATTCGACGCGGTCGCCGCCATGCTGGATCGCCTGCAGCCACGTCTGCTGCACCACGTCGTCGGCTTCTTCCGCGAGCAGCTGGCGGGCGAGCAGCCGCACGTAGGGCGCTTCGTCCATGAGCCGCTGCAGGCCGGAGTGGGGCGAGGTCATGTTGGCAAGACGCTGAAGTGGCCCGTCCCTGTACGGGTTCTTCGGGATCCAGCACGAGCATAGCCCTGGCAGTGCGTCAGCGGAGTTCGAGGCGCAGCGGCGGGGCTTCGGTGGTACCGATCGAAAACGCGGCGCTCGCGAGCTGCCGGTCACCGTCGACGGCGGTCATGGTGTAGTCGCCCGGTGGCAGACACACTTCGCCAGTAGCGGGTTGGCCTGCGCGCAGTGAGGTCCATGTGATGGCGAGCAATTCCTTGCCGCGGTGAACGTGGATGTTCACTTCTCTCGGCAGCGGATCCAGGGTCGGTGGCGCGATCTCGAT
>JAYUCN010000691.1:0-3656 GCA_043740335.1 Planctomycetota bacterium | reverse complement strand
TCGGACTCGCGCACCTGCGCCTCGGCCACCTCGAGGACGCGCTGCGCTGCTACGAACGCGCGGTCGCGCTGCGGCCGTGGTTCGACAACAGCCTGTCGGGCCTGTGCCAGACGTTGCGGCGACTCGGTCGCTTCGACGACGCGCGCGCCGCGGCCGGCAAGATGCCGGATGTCGGTTGGCGCGAGTACGAACTCGGCAACGTCGAGATCGCGCTCGCCTTTGCCGCGCTGATCGCGCGCGACGTGGACAGCCAGCAGCGCGCCGCCCACGCCGCCGCCGGGCACTTCACGGCTGCGGCCGCGGTCGGCACCACGCAGAATCCGAAGGCCGCGAGTGTGCCGGGCTCGCTCCGACTCGCGACGGCGCTCGCGCAGAACGACCTCGAGGCCGCCGTCGTGCCCTTCCTTGCCGAACTGCGCACCGAACCGCGCAACGCACGCCAGATCGCCTGCCTCGCTGCGCTGCTCGCGCAGGCCGAGGTCTCTGGCGAAGTGCGCGACCGGTTGCGGCTCTGGTTGCTCGACCTTGCCGTCGATCTCGCCCCTGGCGACGCCGAGTTCCGTCGGGTGCGCACCGCCCTGCTCGAATCCTTGCGTTCCCGTTGAATGGAGTCTGCCATGCGATTGCTCCCTCTCTTGCTCTTCGCCATGCCGAGTGCCTTGCTGGCTCAGGCCAGCGGCGGTCCTGTGATGGCCCTGCCGCACGGGTTCTCCGTCGATGCCGCGACCGCGGTGCCGGGCGGCACCGGCAAGATCCAGTTCGCGGACATCGGCATCGACGGCGTGTTGCCGCCAGCACCGGCCTCCCCTGGCATGCCGAACTTCGCGACCTACCTCGGTGGTGCGGCCGTCGACGTCGATGCGCTGTCGCTCGGGTGGGATTGGGTGTTGTCGAACGCCGTCGGCGAAGCCGACGTCGCGCCCGACCAGTGGGGCGCGATCACGTTCTCGGTGAGGCGCACCACGCTCGGCGCTCCCGGCAGCCTCATCGCGAGCGAAGTGGGCAAGCCCGACGGTGCGGCGGGCGACGTGTTCGCGTACGTGCTGCCCGGCAGCAATCTGCCAGCAGCCTTCGTCGGCATCCCGTTCCGTGCGCAGGACTCCACCGAGTCATCGATCTTCGTCGGTGGTGTCAAGGGCAACATCGACGCGCACGATCTCTACATCGCGTTGCTCTACCTCGAGAACCCGCAGCTCGCAGCGACGATGCCGCCGCCGACGGTCTACTTCTCGGTGACGGCAGCGACCGCGCCGATGATCCCCGCGGCGTGGACCTCGATCCCAGCACTGCGTTCGGGCGCGACCGTGTTCGCGACCTCGTGGAATCCGGGCATGTCGGTGTGGTCGACGCCCAGCGTGGCGCTGGCGCCGGCGGCCCTCGGCATCACTTCGACCGAGGATCTCGATGCGCTGGCCCTCGATCTCATCCACGGCCGCGTGCTGTTCTCGACGGATCCGTCGCTGCCGCCGCCGACCGGCCCGCGCAATCCGATCCTGTTCTCGATGCTCGGCAGCGGCGTCAACTACGTCTACCGTTTGCCTTCTGGCACGCCGATCAGCGTCGAGGTCGGGCTCGGCCTTCTGCCGGACGACGTCGACGGCATCTGTGCCTTGGATCCGGGCGGCCCGAGCCAACCGAGCCAGATCCGCCTGCCGTTCATGCTGGGCACGATCGCGCCAGCGCTGCTGCCTGGTCTGCCGACGCAACTGCAGGCGACGGCGTGGCGGCACCTCGATGTGGCGACGAACACCGAGTACGCGGTGAGCTGGATGACGGGGTGGCCGCCGCCCGGCACGCCGCAGTCGAGCCTCGCCATCGTGGCGGGGTCCCTGGGGTCGTCGCTCGGCCCGTACGTGATCCTCAATGTGTTCGTGCGGCCACTGCCGAGCAATCCGTTCGACGGCCACCCGGAGACCTGGCGCATCGTGATCCCGCCGAGCTTCAGCCTGATCGGCCAGCCGCTGTTCTTCTTGTGGGGAGCGCTGTCGCCTTTGACGTTCGACGTCAGTCATCCGGTCGGCATCCTGCTGTAGCGCGGGTTTTGGTGGCGGCGATGACGCGCGGCGATTCTGCGAACCAGAGGCTCAGCGAATCGTGGTCGGTCCGTGGGCCGCGACCTTGGCTGTGAGGCGGGCGGCGCGCGCCGTGATCACCTCGAAGCGGCGCAGGCGCAGGTCGTCGGCGTCGAACAAGGCTGCGACGAAGCCGAGGCCGAAGGCGCCCGCCGCCATCCACGTGTCGCAGTTCTCTTCAGTGACGCCAGCGGTCGGGAAGATGCGCAGGAAGGGCAGCGGCCCGCGCACGGCGCGCACGAACTCCGGGCCATTGGCCGGCGCCGGGAACAGCTTGACGAGGTCGGCGCCGGCGCGGTGGGCGGTCATCATCTCGGTCGGCGTGTAGGTGCCCGGCACCGAGACCAGGTCGTGCTGGCGGCAGAACGTGATCACCTGCGGGTCGGTGACCGGGGAAACGAGGAAGCGCGCACCGGCGGCCATCGCTTCCTTCGCATCGTCGACCGTGAGCACGGTGCCCGCACCGACCACGATGCCATGCCGTTCACTGAGGGCGCTGATGTGTTCGAGACAGTCGGGCGTCGTCATCGTCACTTCGACGATGTGGAAGCCACCGGCGATGGCGGCTTCGAGGGCTGGTCGCACCACGTCGCGGTCGTTGGTGCGCAGGATCGCGGAGCAACGGTACTGCGCGAAGGCAGCGAGAACGGCAGCTCGGGTTGGAGCCATGGGCGACCTGCTGTGCAGAGAACGGGGATCCGGTGGACGGCGCGTCCGCCGTGCTCAGCGTGGAGCATACGGGTGCTTCGACGGACGGCGAGGGGCCAGCCGCAGGTTCCGGCTGGTCTGCGGGAGACCGGTTGGTAGCCTGCTCCATCTTCCATGCGCATTCCCACCGTGTCGACGCTCGGACTCCTGTGCACGCTCGGGCTCCAGGTCGCGGCGCAGACACCACCACCGGCTCCACTGCCGGGCGCGTTCCCGGTGGGCGATCGCGCTGGTCACAGCCAGCGGGCGGCGAAGATCGAACGCCACGGCATCACCTGGCGGTTCGATCGCGACCATGTCGTCGGCGCGTTCGCCAACGGCGATCCCTGGGTGCTCGGTCCCGTGCGCATCGTCGCCATCGAGCCGAAGTGCGTCGAAGAGAACGGCCGCGTCAAGCACGGCTCGATGCTGGACCCGGATGCTGGCAGCATGCTGCAGGGCTACGACAGTGCGTTGTTCGCCGACGAAAAGCGGGAGCGCTACCGCGAGCATCTCAACGTCGCCCTCGGCGTCTCGGACGCACGACCCCTCGCACTGGCTCCGGGCGTGAGCCTGATCTCGGTGCAGAGCCGTCCGGACAGCAAGCTGTTCCCGACGCTCCAGACCGCGGCGGTACTGACGTGCCTCGACACGGCACCGGCCCCCGACGCGTTCCGTCCGCCCTACGTGCGCGGCGACAAGGCCATCCGCCACCGTGTGGCCGATCTCGACTTCTCCGTGCTCCAGCGCTTGAAGCCCGTGCTCGACGCGCCGCCGATCGATGTCGTGGCACGTGGGTTCGAACGCGTCTGGCTCGACCACTTCCCGGGCTGGCCCGTGCGCTACGCGCACCCGCTCGACAACATGCCCGACTATGGTCGTGAGATCGCAGCCCAG
>JAYUCN010000690.1:0-3663 GCA_043740335.1 Planctomycetota bacterium | reverse complement strand
CGGTAACGCGCGCCAGCGAACACGCATGTCGCCAACGGAACGCCGGCCGCCCAGCAGTGAACTCCTCGGTGGCGGTGCGGAAGTACTTCTCAGCGTGCAGAGCACCGTCCTCGCTCACCGCGAAGCGCAGCATGAGGTCGAAGACAGGTGCTTCCGGATGGCCGAGTTCGCCGTAGCGATGAACCAGCGCGCACGCGATCGGCTGGTCGTTCGCACGGATCGCCTCATCGATCGCACGCAGCAGCTCGTCCGCACTCTTGGCCTTCACCTTCTCGAGGTGCTCCGGCCGCGGCAGCGGTTCCCACGCGAGGAAGTCGCGGCCGCTGTCGATGCGGTCGCCGCACGCCTGATGGGCGCCGAGGATCATGCTCGCGAACGTGTTGCGCGTATTGCCGGCGCGGGCCATGCCGCGCCACGCGTTGGCCGAATCGCAGGCGTGCACACCGGTCGACGCGCCGTGCACGCTGCCCGCGGGCTTGCCTGCTTCCACCTCCTTCTCGGTGCGGCCGTGATCGCGCAGCAGCAGCTGGTTGGCGGCGAGCGCGATCGCTTCGCCGACCGACTCGGGCGCCATGCCTTCGGCCAGTGCCGCCGCAACGGCATCGGCCGCGACCTCGGGCGTGCCGCCAAAGATGAGCTGGCTCATGCGTAGGATCCAGGCGTCGTCGGCTGCTCGCGTACCCGGTGCGCGACCGAGCAGCTTGTGCTGTTCCAGCAGCTTCGGCAGCAGCGTGCGGGCGGCGGCATAGCGGCCCTTCGCGTGCGGTTCGCCCTTCACGCAGTAGTGCACGGACTGACGCAGCAGCGTGTGCGCGTGTTCCTTGCCGATGATGTCGAGCAGGTCCCAGGCGCGATGCGGCATCACGACGCGATGCACGTCGGTGCCATCCTGCACGGCCTCGAGCAGCGCGTTGAAAGCCTGACCGGGAGCGCGCGCCAGCGCCGCGAACGCACCTTCGGCCGCCGCCATGTCGCCGCCGCGCACGGCGTCGCGCAGCACCTCGCCGCCGGTCGGGCCGGCGGGCAACGTCGTCGGCAGAACGGTGCGCAGCACCTCGTGCGTGCGGCCGCCGTATTCCTGGAGGCGGTGCGTGTTGCGATAGAGCAGCTTCAGCACCGGCAGCGGTTGCTTCTCCTTCGGCAGCGCCATCGCCATGCGGTACGAGGGTGCCAGCGCCATCATCGTGTGGAAGCCGACGTAGTCCTCGCCGCCGAACGTGCGCGCATTGGCGAGCGCCCCGGCAGTCACCAGATCACGCAGGCTCGTGCCAGTCCGCAGCTTCTCGGCCACGGTCCGCACGAGCTTGTCGGCGGGCGTGTCCGTGAGCAGACCGACGAGCGGCTCGAACGCACCGAACGACAGCGGCTCGGGCTCCTGCACGACGAACGTCGACGCCATCGCGAGCTGGGACGCGGCCGTCAATCCCAAGCTCGCCGTGATCATGCCGCGACCGACTTCGACCAGAAACTGACGGCGATTGTGATGGACCACGGCTGTGCTCCTCGAGCGGGCCTTGCCCGCTACTGCGTAGGGTATGGGCAGAGGGCGTGAGCTTACCGCGCCGCCCTGTCGAAGGGGGGTGGTTTGCCGCCGCGCCGCCTTCTGCGAACGCGGCCCGACGGATAGGTTCCGGCGCCCCGCGCTGCCCCCGATGGCCCATCCACCCCCCACGCCTGTGCCATCGCCACCACCATGGCGGATCGCGCTGTTGTCGTTCCTCGTGCTCGCACTGGAGCTCGCGTTGCTGCGGCAGATCCCGGCCGAAGTGCGCGTCATCTCGTACTTCACGAACCTGCTGTTGATGGCCGTGTTCTTCGGCTTCGGCCTCGGCTGCATCCTGCAACGCTGGCGCAACCTGGGGTTCCTGTTCCCCGTCGGCCTGCTGCTCGTGTTCGGCTTCATCGTGTTCGCGCGCGGCCTCTCGATCTACGACGCCGCCACCAAGGTCCACTACTGGCTCCAGTACGAACAGATCGAAGGCACGGCGCGCACCATGCCGATCCTGCCGGCGGCGGTGGCGGCGTTCCTGTGCGCTGCGACCCCGTTCGTGGCGCTCGGCCAGGCGCTCGCGCGCGCGATGGCGCAGCAACCGCGGCTCGTCGGCTATGGCTACGACATCGCGGGCAGCGTGCTCGGTGTGCTGGCCTTCGCGTTGGTCAGTGTCGTGCGGCTGCCGCCGTGGTCGTGGCCGCCGCTGCTCGGGGTCGCGTGGGCGGTGTTCGGCACGGGCCCGCGCTGGCAACGCCTCGCCGCCGTGGCCGCCGGCGGCATGTTCCTGTGGTTCGCCGACACGCCGCATGCCGCGCGCTGGAGTCCGTACTATCTGGTCCAGCACGAGCAGGAACCGATCGGCCTGCGCGTCTGGGTCAACTCGAGCTTCCACCAGTTGGCGATCGACTTCACGGCGACCGACGGCGAACCGGGAAGAGTAGCGATAGCCATGACCGAGAAGTTCTCGGCGCCGTACCGGATCTACCGGGACGCGCACGGCGGTCAGGGGCCGCGCCGCGTGCTCGTGCTCGGTGCCGGCACGGGCAACGATGTGCACATCGCCGAGGTCAACGGCGCCGAACAGGTGGTCGCCGTCGAGATCGATCCCGAGATCCTGGCACTCGGGCAGGAGCGCAATGCGGCGAAGCCCTACGACGATCCGCGCGTGCGCACGGTCGTGACCGACGCGCGCCAGTTCGTGCGCAGCAGCGACGAGACCTTCGACCTGATCGTCGTCGGCACGTTGGATTCGCAGACGCTGTTGTCAGGGCAGGCGAACCTGCGGCTCGAGAACTACGTCTACACGGTCGAGTCCTTCCGCGACATGCGCGCGCGCCTCGCGCCGGGCGGCATGGTGGCCGCCTACTATTCGGTGTTCAAGACATGGCTCTACGGCCGCATCTACGCGACCGTGGCGGCGGCGTTCGATGGTCAGCTGCGCCTGTTGACCGCCGAGGACGCGTTCCTGTTCAACTCGCTCGTGATCGCCGCGACCGGCGTGCCGGGGTTCGCGCCGGATCCGGACCAGCAGCGCCAGTTCGCCGATGCGATCCCGGCGACCGACGACTGGCCCTTCTCGTATCTGGAAGAGCCCACGATCGCGCCGATCTACCAGTACCTCGGTCTCGTGCTGTTGACCCTCGTCGTGCTGTGCGGCGTCCTGGTCCGCCGATTGTATCCTGGCACCGGCGTCCATCTCGAGTTCCTGCTGCTCGGGCTCGGCTTCACGCTCGTCGAGTCGGCCGCGATCGTGCGCATGGCGCTGTTGTTCGGCAGCACCTGGGTCGTCAACTGCGTCGTGTTCCTGACCGTGCTCGTGATGGTCTTCGTTGCCAACTGGACGGTGGGGAAGGGTAGAGCACCGCAGTTGCGATGGGCGTGGCCCGGTGTGATCGCCGGCATCGCACTCAACGCGATGCTGCCGCTCGATGCGCTGCTGACGCTGCCGTGGTTCGCGCGGGCGGTGGTGGCTGCAGCACTCATCGGCATGCCCGTCTATTGCGCGTCCGTCTGCTTCAGTCGGCTGTTTCTGCGCGCAGCCGACGTCGGCGGCGCCTTCGGCATGAACCTCGTCGGCGCCATGGCCGGCGGCATCTGCGAGTACGCGTCCATGCTGATCGGCATGCGCGGGGTCTGGTGGGTCGCGGCGGGCGTCTATGTGGCGGCTGGAC
>JAYUCN010000689.1:0-8912 GCA_043740335.1 Planctomycetota bacterium | reverse complement strand
TAGCGGCTCTTGCGCGCGGGGCTGCACAAGACGTTCCTCGATCCGAGCGGCAAGATGATCGAAGAGGCGCGCAAGGCAGCGGAGGCCGAGGCCGCGCGCGGGCTCGAGTGTGCGTTCGTACAGGCCGGGCTCGAGCAGATGGGGGAGATCGCCGACGGCTCGCTCGACTTCGCTACGGGGCAGGGCGATCCGTTGTCGTTCTGCGAAGATCCCGAGAAGGCGCTGCGCGAACTGCACCGCGTGCTCAAGCCAGCAGCGCACCTCGTGCTGTCGGTCGACAACCGTTGTGCCGGCGTGCGCGCGCTGCTCGACGAAGAAGATGCGAAGGCGGCGCTGGAACTGCTGCGCACGGGCCGCACCGAGTGGCGCGCGGAACGCAAGGAGGAGCGCTTTCACATGAAGATGTTCGACGCCGACGAGCTCGCGGCCCTGTTCGAGAAGACGGGGTTTCTGGTGTGCTCGCGCATCGGCAAGACGTGCCTCGTGCAGAGGAAGCACGAGGAGCTGCTCGCCGACAACGAAGCGCGCACGCAGTGGATGCTGGCGGAAGAACGCGTGCACGGGAAGGCGCACTGGCTCGCCGCGGCCTCGCACCTGCAGTTCGCGGTGCGGCGGCGGTAGCGCGCACTGCGGTGCCCTGGCGGCATCCTGAACCGATTGCCGCCTTCGCGGGTACTCTGACCCACGCATGGTCTCCCCGCCGACACCCCTTGACCCCGAGCGCCTGCTCGCCGAAGACCAGTTCGTGCGTGGGCTGGCGCGGCACCTGCTCCGCGACGCGCACGGCGCCGAGGACCTCGCACAGCAGACCTGGGTGGCGGCGCTTCAGCAACCAGACCTGCCGCCGGCATCGTTGCGCGGCTGGCTCGCGACGGTCGTGCGCCGGCTCGCCGGCAGGCGCGCGCGCAGCGAGCGCCGCGAACGGGCACGGCAGCTGGCCGCCGCCCGTGCCGACGAAGTGCCGTCCACGGCCGAGATCGTCGCGCGCGAAGTGCTGCGTGCCGAGGTCGTGCAGGCCGTGCTCGCGCTCGAAGAACCGTACCGCGCCACCGTGCTGCTGCGTTGGTTCGAGAACCTCCCGCCGCGTGCGGTAGCGCGCCGCCTCTCGGTGCCGGTCGAGACCGTGCGCACGCGCCTGAAGCGCGCGATGGCACAGCTGCGCACCCGGCTCGACGCGCGCACCGACGGTGGGCGTCCGGCGTGGTGCGCCCTGTTGCTGCCGTTCGCCAAGTCTCCGGCCGCCCCGCTCGCGGCCGTGGCCACCGCCGTGCACGGCACCATCACCGGAGTCCTGTTCATGACCACGAAGACCAAGGTCGCGGCGATCCTCACCACCATCGGTGGCATCCTGCTGGTGACGTTGTGGGCCGTGCTCGGTCCGCCGGCCGAACCAGCGCAACTGCAGCCACCGCCCACGAGCGTGCAGAGAGAGACCGCACCGCTCTCACCGCGCGCGGAACCAGCCGCGACGGTGGCCGCGGTCGAGGCACGGTCCGACCGCCAGGCCGTCGGGGTGCCGGCCGCACCGACCACGGGTTCGTTGCTCGTGCATGTCATCTGGGGCGACGACAAGCAGCCGGCCGCAGGCGTGCTGGTCGAGGCCTATCGCGGCGGCGACGACGGACTGTTCGAGAATCTGCGCGCCACCAGTGATGCCTCCGGCACCGTGAAGTTCGATGAGATCTCGCCGGGGCGCGTCTGGGCGGTCGTCCAGCGTGGCGACTCGGACTGGGGGCAGCAGCGGCAGATCGTCGCCGGCCAGCAACTCGAGGTGACCGTCGAAGTCGCGGCCGGCCTCAACGCGAAGGGCGTCGTCGTCGACAGCAAGGACCGACCGATCGCGGGTGCCGACGTGCTGGTCACGGGCTGGACCGGTGGCGAGGCGCTGTCGCTTACGCGCACGGCTGCCGACGGCACGTTCTACCTGCGCAACATCTCGACCCATTGCCACATCGGCGCGTGTGCCGCTGGCTACGGGCCGTCGCCGATGCGCCAGTTCACGGCCAGCAAGGGTGCGGAAGTCGAGTTCCGCATCGTGCTCGCCGATGCAGGTGTCGCGTTGTCCGGCGTCGTGCTGGACTCGCGCGACCGGCCCGTAGCGAACGCCGTCGTGCAGGCGGGCTCGCCCGAGCAGAAGATGCACACGCTGGCCGATGGCGGCAACGCCATAGGTCCGCAGGCACAACGCGTGCACACCGATGCCGCGGGGCGCTTTCAGTTCGCCAGCGTCGAGTCAGGGAAGCTGCCTCTGTCCGTGCGCGCGCGTGGACTCGCACCGTGGCATCAGGACGTCGACCTCGAAACCGGGCGGCCGAACGAAGTCACCGTCCGTCTCCTGCCCGGCGTCACCCTGGTCGGCACCGTGCACGACGCCGCCGGTGTCACGGTCGGCAAGGCTGGCATCAACATCGGCGCATGGGGAGACCTCGGCCGTCGCAGTTTGCACAGCGACGCTGGCGGAGCATTTCACGTCGATGGTCTCGCCCCGGGCGAATTGGCAATCCGCGTCGAATCGGATCAGCACGGCAAGACCGAGGCGAAGCTGCAGGCCGTGGCTGGCGAGACGCTGCACTATGACGCGGTGTTGACCCAGGGCCTGCAGATCCGCGGTCGGGTGCTCGACGTCGATGGTAAGCCGGTGGCGAAGGCCATGGTGGAGGTCCATCTCGGTTGGCTCGCGTACGACAACACCGACGATCAGGGCCGCTTCACGCTCAAGAACTGTCCGCCCGGCAAGTCGTTCGAACTGCAGGTGCGTCGCAAGGGCATGTTCCCGGAGGCGCGCGTCCCGCACGTCGAGCCGGGCGCTGAGGAAGTCGTGATCCGCTTGCCGAAGGAAGCGTGGGTCTGGATCCAGGGCAAGGTGCTCGGCCCCGACGGCAAGGCGCTGCCGAGTGTGCACGTGATGCCCTTCATGAAGGGTGGGGGCGGTTCGCCAGCGGAGACTGCCGACGCTACCACCGGCGAGTTCAAGTACGGGCCGTATGCGCCTGGCGACTACTCGATGCACCTGCAGGCTGACGGCTTCCCGCCGATCCGCGTGCCGTTCCACACGATCGCGCCGGACGAGGTCTGGGACCTCGGCACGCTGCAATTCCAGCGCGGCGGCACGCTGGTGGTGAACCTGATCACTGCCGCCGCCGGAGTCATCCCAGGGCAATCCCTGACGATCTACGACGCGACCGGCGAGAACGTCGATGACGTCCAGGTGGAGGACGGCACCGGCAAGAGCCGGCCCTTGCCGCCGGGCAGCTATTCGCTGCAGATCGCTGGCAAGGGCATCGCCAGCATGATGCAGCCGTTCGACGTGCGCGCCGAAGTCGAGACGCGGCTCGACGTGCCGGTGCAGCAGGGCATCGCGACTGCGATCGAGTGTTCACTGCCCGCCGGCGCCGATCGCGACGCTGCCGTCGATGTCGTGGTCAAGGACCACGGCGGCGCCGTCGTCATGCGCGGCAACGCGTGGTCGCGCGAGGGGCCGATGCAGATGTCGCTGTCGCTGCTGCCCGGTGACTACCGCGTCGAAGCACGGAGGAACGGGTTGCGCGGGGAGACGACCCTCGTCGTGACGGCGCCGGGACCGGCGGCCGCCAGGCTCGAACTCGCGCCGCAGTGAGTGTCGGGTCGGCGCCCATCTTGGCGGGCTCGGCGCAGGCCAAGGTCAGTCACGGCAGCTTGATCGTGATCGCCTTGCCTTGGGGATCGGAAGCCACGATGGCGAACCGGTTCGCCTCGCGCCTGCCGGTCTCGCTGACGATCGTGACCTCGTAGCTGCCGGGCACGAGTCGCTGTTCCAGCACACGTTCGGCGGTCGCACGCCACCAGTCGCTGTGTTGCAGGAACACGGTGCCGTCGCGCGACCACGTGAAGGCGAACTGTTGCGGTCCACCTTCGCCCGCTGGTTGCAGGCGCAGCAGGCATGGCACGCTCGCTGGCACGAGCACCTCGACCGTGGCCTCTTGACCCGCGAGGATCGTGCACGGCTCGTTGACGACCGGGTGGTCGCGGCTGGTGACGCGCAGGCGGTAGGTGCCTGTGGCCAAAGCGGTGATGCGGACCACGCCGCGCTGTGTGCGGCCCACGGCGCAGGGAACGTCGAGGTCCTCGATCGAGTCGACGATCTGGCACTCGATGCCGTCCAGCAGCTTGCCGTCGGCGTCGCGCACCGTCGCGAGCACGCTGCCGACCTGGCCCGGCTGCAGCGTGCCGAGGTCGAGCGTCTCACCTGGCCGCAGCGCGAACCGTTCGGTCCAGGTCGAGCGCGCCGGCTCGGAGACACACACGCGGTAGGTCCCCGCTGGCAACAGGCCGATGCGGAACGTTCCGTCATGCTCCGCGGCGTTGACCTCGGGCGACAGGGCGCCCTCGCGCCAGTACATGATGACTGCTCTCGTGGGCACACTGCCGTCGGCGAGCCGGACCTTGCCGACCAGGGTCGCATTCGGGATCGCGCGCAGCGGCACGACGATGCGCAGGTCAGCGGTGCCGCCGCGCGCCCCGAACTTCACGGCAGACGGGACCTTGTAGAAAGCACCGGGTGCGAGCACGCTGAGCCGCCAGAGGCTGTCACCGCAGTCGTCGAGTTCGAAGTGACCATGCTCGTCGGTCGTCGCGCGGCGCACGCCGTTCTGCTCGTCGTCGCTGCCGACCACTTGCCAGCTGACGAGTGGCCGCTGCTGTGCGTCGACGACGAAGCCGCGGATGTTGGCGCTGGCGGTCAGCACGGGATCCCAGGTCACGGCCTCCTCGTTTCGCGCGGGCAGTGTGGTAGCGGCGCCGCGCCGTGGTACTTGCTGACGGACGTCGAGGTGCACCGAGCCTGCGGCGACGTGCGGGACCTCGTAGCTGCCGTCTGCCGCGGTCTTGGCATTGGTAGGCGCCCACGTCGGCCCGAAGAAGAATCCATCCTTGCGCTGCAGATCGAACAGCGCATCCGAACGCGCGATCACCCATGCATCACCAACGGGCGTGCCTTCGGCATCGCTGGCGCGACCGCGGAACGTGGCGCCCGTGGCCAGTGTGAACTGCACGGCGGTGTCGCCAAAGCGCAGCAGTTGCACGTCCTGCCTGAGTCCCGCGGTGCTCGCCGCGCGCAACCAGACGGCGACAGTGCTGCCCGGCGCCAGCCCTTCGGCGCGGAACGATCCCTGCTCGTCGCAGCGCGTATCGACGGGCGGGCGATAGTCGCGCCAGACCCGCTCCTGGTGCCATGCACTCGTCACCGACCTCGTGCCGACCAGCACGCGCGCGCCATTCGCCGGCTTGCCGTCGGGCAGGAAGACGCGTCCGACCAGTGCCACACCCGGATCGCGCAGTTCGATGCGCACGTCCTGCGTGGAACCTGGCTCGCCGTGCACGAGCGTCAGCGTCGACGTGCGCTTGCTGGGCGCAGTTGCATTGACGAAGAACAACTGGTTCGGCACCGCGCGCAGCACGAAGGTGCCGTCGGCTGCGACGGGCCCGAGCTCCTGACCTTCGTCACCGCCCGCGTAGCGCGACAGCCATACGCGTGCAGTCGCCACCGGGTTGCCGTGCTCGTCGACGACGATGCCATGCACGTCGACTCCGGGCGGGAACTGCACTTCGGCCTCGGTAGTCTGGCCGGCCGTGATCGTGAATGGCGCGCCGCGTCGCCAGTCGATGCGAACCTGACCATCGCCGGGTGGCAGTCCGGGGACCGTGGCGGTGCCGTCGTCGCCAGTGGTCACTGCGCGCTGCGTCATGTCGTCGAGGTCGCGCACCGTCGGCTCCACCGTGAGCCGAAGGCCGCTGCCGGGCGCGCCGTCCGGCCACTTCACGCGAACGTGCAGCGTGCCGGTCGTCGCCGGGTCGTTTGGCGGCGGCTGGTGCACGGCCACGCGTTCGCTCCCCTCGGGTGGCGCGTTCTCGAGATCCGCGGCGATGCGGCTCGCCGGTGCACGTGCGCCGTTCGCATCGGCCGGGGGTTGTGCAGGCGGCACCGGCTGCGGCCACTGCATCCACAGCAAGACCGCGAGCGCGGCTGTGACCAGGAACGCGATGGCCTTTTTCATTGGCAGAAGTGCTCGACGCAGCGTGCCGTCGAGGCCAGCCGGCTACGGCCCGATCGTCAATCGCAGCCCGTTCGACAGCGTGAGGCCCAGAGCATTGGCGGCGGGGTCGAGGACGACGTACTGGCTGTAGATCTCGACGTAGAGCGCCGTGCTCGTCGACGGCAGCCCGAGGCCGAAGCTGCCCTGGCCGCTGCTGCTGGTGAGGGCCGGCACCAGCGCGAGCAGGTCCGCACTCATGTGCACCAAGCAATTGGCTCCGAGTGGCGCCAGTGAGAACGGCAACGCACCGAAGCTCGCGGTGGTCTCCGACCAGCCGAAGCCACACAGCGCGAAGGTCGCGGCCGGGGCCTCGGTGAGCAGCAGCGGCGTCGTGGTGCCAAATCGCAGTGGACCGCCAACGCGCAGTTTGGGAACGCCGCCCGCGGCGCCGATCGGGCAGAGGGTCACGAGGCCGGGGCGGCCCGGACCGATGCCTTGCCAGACGCCCCCGACCCGTTCGGCGGATGGTGTGAAGGCTCCCGCCGTCAGAGCGGAGCGCATCGTCGATGCTGCGGAATGATCGACGCTGATCCAGAACGGTCCGGCCGGCACGCCGACGGGCACCATGAACATGGCCCGGTAGAAACCGGGAGCACTACCGATGGTGACCGTGGTGGTCGCCAACGGCGAAGCACTCGGCAACCCCGACGCATCGGCCCACAACGACGCGGCCACCGTCTCGAGCAGGCCCGTGCTCTGCGACAGCACTTCGAAGCCGAGCACCTGGAGCGGTGCTGGCGCAGTCAACTGGAATGCAGCTTCCACCGCTGGCAACACCGTGCCGGCCAGCGTGCCGCTGGCGTTGATGAAGGCGCAGTTGCCGAGTGGTTGCCCGGTGCCAGAACAGCCAAGACCGTAGGCGACGGCGTCCGGTCCCGGCGTCGCGGTGTCGACCCAGGCCCAGCTGAACGGCTGCGGGCCGCCGCCAGGCAGGCCCGCGACCAGGTACGCCGACGTCTCGATCCGCAGCGCCCCCGTGAAGGTCGGCGTCACGCGCAGCATCTCGTAGAGATTGCGCGGCGACGTCGCCGCATCGAGGATCTGGAGCGTGCTCGCGTTCTTGACCGTGAGATCCAGATCGGACCAGTTGGCACTCGTCACATCGTGCCGGAACCAGGCGATGGCGATGGCATACGTGTGCCCGGCGAGGCAGGGGATCGTGAACGACTGCGGCGGCCCGGTCGTCACCGTGGCCGAGCCGAAGTTGTTGCCCGCGGCGAGCTGATGCGCGCGGTCGTTCTTGAGCAGGCCCATGCCGTAGTCATTGCGGCCGAGGCCGGGGTTCGCGGCGGCGAGGTCGTCGGCGGCGGCGAGCAGGACCGCCTTCGCTTCGAGTGCCGTCATCGCCGGGAACCGCGCGCGCAGCTGGGTCGCGGCACCGGCCACCTGCGGCGATGCGAACGAAGTGCCGGAGGCCACGTAGTCCGAGCCTTCGTTGTCGCGACGCGCCATCGTGATCGACACGCCGCACGCGGCGAGGTCCGGGTAGAACCGTGTGGGATCCCCCGAGAGTGGTCCGCGCGACGAGAAGCCCGCGACGACGTGGGCATTGAGGCTCACGGCGCCGACTGCGAGGCCGTTGGCCGCGGACTGGCTCGCGGCCGTGCTGGTGCCACCGTTGGCCGCGGCGACGCAGCACAGGATGTTGGCGTTGAGCGCAGCCGCATCGAGTGCTTGTTGCACGGCACCCAGCGGATTGGGATCACCGCTGTAGGAGTTGTTGGCGGCGACGATGTTGTAGGTGACGCGATCCGCAACGATGTTCTGCCATGCGGTCACCAGCGTCGAGCTGCTGGCACTGCCATTCGTGGCGTCGGCGATCGCATAGCCGGCGATGCCGGCGCGCGGCGCGTGGCCCTGGTCGCTTCCGGCCGTGCTCCAGCCGCCGCTCGCACAGACGCTGGCGACACCGGTGCCGTGGCCGTGCACGTCGTCCGCCCGCATCGCTCCGATCTGGCGATTGACGAGCAGGCGGCTGCCACCGATGCCGCCGCTGCCCGTGTTGGCCGGGTTGCCGTCGAGGAAGTAGCTGCGGTGCGGGAGACCGCTGCCGTTCATGTTCTCGTCCTGGCCCGTGTCCATGACGGCGACGGTGACGCCCTGGCCCAGGTGTCCGTACGCCTGCAGCAGATCGGCGTTGTGGTTCTGGCTGTTGGTCGATTGCTGGATGACCGGTATGCACAGCCTGTCGGGCTCGACGAAGCGCACGATGGGCAGTCGGCGCACGGCGTCGAGCTGGTTTGCCGTGACCTCGATGGCGGCCGCGTTCACGAGCCACCACTGGTGCAGCACGCGGGCGCCGAGCCGTTGGGTGTCGGCGACGAAGGCGGCCTGGTCCTTTTGCATGCGCTGCTCGAGGTCGGCTGTGATCGCGGTCACCTCGGCGGCGGGACGCTTGGCGAGGATCGCGGCGCGCAGGCCATCGAGATCGAAGCTGCGCGTCGTGAAGTGCACGATCCAGCGTTCGCTGCCTGGCTGCCGCCCGGGTTCGCCGTGGGCGGGAGCGCCGGCGAGGATCGGGGCGGGCGGCGAGGTGACAGGACCTTGGGCGAAGAGTCCGCCGGCCAACAGGCCAGTGCACAGCAGAACTCGGGAGCGCAGATGCATGGAGAGGGCCTTCTGGCGAGGGAGGAAGAGATCTGCTGGCGGACGCGATGTTGCGGGCATCCTACCGCGGCCGGTGTCTTTGCAGACTGGGATCCGCATCGACGCCATCATCCCGTGCCAGCGGCGGTCGGCGCCGAGCCTTTGTGGTCGGGCGCTACTTGCCGAGCGCGGCGCGGCACTTCGCGAGCGTCTCGGTGTACTCCGCGAGCCGCGGATGCTCGGGGGGCAGCAGCT